>JAICLN010000281.1 GCA_025925615.1 Actinomycetospora sp.
CGCGAGCGGACTGCGGCCGATGGTGGGGCGGCGTACGAGCTCATCATGGGCGAGCGCCGGTGGCGCGCGGCGCAGCGGGCCGGCCTGGCCCACATCCCGGCCATCGTCCGGCGGACCGCCGACGACGACCTGCTCCGCGACGCGCTGCTCGAGAACATCCACCGCGTCCAGCTCAACCCGCTCGAGGAGGCCGCGGCCTACCAGCAGCTGCTCACCGAGTTCGCCGTGACGCACGAGCAGCTCGCGGACCGGATCGGGCGCAGCCGGCCGGCCATCACCAACACGATCCGGCTGCTGCGGCTGCCCGTGGCGGTCCAGCGGCGGGTGGCGGCGGGCATCCTGTCCGCCGGCCACGCCCGGGCGCTGCTCGGCCTCGAGGACACCGCGGCGCAGGAGGAGCTCGCCGCCCGGATCGTCGCCGAGGGCATGTCCGTGCGCGCGGCCGAGGAGGCGGTCACCCTCGCCCGTGGTGAGAAGGACACCGCGGCCAAGCGCCGCTCCCCCGCGCGCAGGCCGCTGCACGCCCCGGGGCTCCAGGACCTCGCGGAGCGGCTCTCGGACGCCTACGACACCCGGGTGAAGGTCGAGCTGGGTCAGCGCAAGGGCCGGATCGTCGTGGAGTTCGGATCGGTCGAGGATCTGGAGCGCATTGCCCATCTGATGGGTCGGGAGGGCCTCTCGGGCCCCTCACCGTCGGAGTGATCCACGAGGGCCACAGCGTCGATCTCAGGACGCCCTGAGATCAACGCTGGCGGGAGTCAGCCGGTCGACGCCCGGGTGACGGCGCGGTCGACGAGACGGGTGAAGACCTCCGCGAGGTCCCGACCGGCCGCCGTCACCGCGCGCGGGAGCAACGAGTTCTCGGTGAGCCCGGGCGAGACGTTGACCTCCAGGACCTGGACCCGCCCCTCGGCGTCGACGACCGCGTCGGTCCGCGAGAGGTCGCGGAGCCCGAGGGCCCGGTGCGCGGCGACCGCTGCCTCGGCGACCCGCGCCGCGACGTCGTCGGGGAGCCGGGCCGGGCAGTGGAACCGGGTGAGGCCCGCGGTGTACCGCGCGGTGTAGTCGTAGACGCCGTGGGCGGGCTCGACCTCGACGGCCGGCAGCGCCTCCGGCCCGTCGCCGGTGTCGACCACCGAGACCGCGACCTCGACGCCCTCGACGAACCGTTCGACCAGGACGGTGTCCCCGTAGGCGAGCGTGCCGACCATCGCCGCGGGGAGCTCCGCGGCCTCCCGGACGACGTGGGCGCCGAGCGCGGACCCGCCCTGGTCCGGCTTGAGCATCAGCGGCAGCCCGAGCCGGGCGACGAGGGCGTCGAGCACCCCCGCCGCGCCGAGCTCGCGGAAGGTCGTCTGCGGGAGGGCGACCCACTCGGGGGTGTCGAGCCCCGCGCCGGCGAGCTCCGTCTTCGCGGTGGGCTTGTCGTGGGCCCGACGGCAGTCCCGGGCGCGGGTGCCGACGTACGGGACGCCGACGAGCTCCAGGACGCTCTGGACCGCCCCGTTCTCGCCCTCGCCGCCGTGCAGCGCGACGACGACCGCGTCGGGCCGGGCGGTGGTCAGCCGCCCGAGCAGCGACGTGTCGGTGTCCCACTCCTCGACCGTCGCGCCCGCGTCGCGCAGCACCGAGGCGATGCGCCGGCCCGAGCGCAGCGAGACGTCCCGCTCGTGGGAGATGCCCCCGGCGAGCACGGCGACGGAGAGATCGGTCCTGGCCGGGTCGGTCACGGCCGGGAACCTATCTCGTGCCGGTCGCCGACCTCCTAGGCCATGTCCACCGCGGGTGCCTGGGGTCCGCCGTGCGCCCCGGAGCGTGGGCCGGCCACCCCGAACGTGTGCAGCACGTCCAGCTCGCCGTCGAGGACCCCGGCGAGGCGCCGGACGCCCTCGGTGATGCGCTCGGGCGGCGGGTAGCAGAACGACAGGCGCATGTGGCGGCTGCCGGAACCGTCGGCGTGGAACCCGGTGCCCGACGCGTACGCGACCCGCGCCGTGATCGCCCGGGGCAGCATCGCGCGGGTGTCCACGCCTTCCGGGACGGTGGCCCACACGAAGAACCCGCCCTGGGGACGGGTCCAGCGGCACCCGTCGGGCAGGTGGGTCTCCAGCGCCGTCAGCATGGCCTCGCAGCGTTCCCGGTACATCTCCCGGAACGACTTCACCAGGCTGCGCCAGTCGTGCGTGGCGAGGTAGCGCGAGACGACGAGCTGGGTGAACGCCGGCGGGCAGAGCGTCGCCGACTCGGCGGCGAGGACGAGCTTGTCGCGGATGCCGTGCGGGGCGAGCGCCCAGCCCACCCGCAGGCCCGAGGCGAAGATCTTGGAGAAGGAGCCGAGGTAGACGACGTTCTCCGGGTCCATCGAGCGCAGCGAGGGGTAGGTCTGCCCGTCGAAGCCGAGCAGTCCGTACGGGTTGTCCTCGACGATCAGCACGCCGTGGCGCCGGCAGAGCTCGATGATCTCCGGGCGGCGGTCCGTGGCGAGGCTCACCCCGACCGGGTTGTGGAAGTTCGGGACGGTGTAGAGGAACTTGGCCCGCCGGCCTTCGCGCGCCAGCCGCTGCAGGGCCTCGTCGAGGGCGGCCGGGACGAGCCCGTCGTCGTCCATGGCCACGTGGCGGACCTCGGCCTGGTAGGCCGCGAACGAGCCCAGCGCGCCGACGTAGGACGGCGACTCGGCCAGGACGACGTCGTCCGGGTCGACGAAGAGGCGGGTGAGCATGTCGAGCGCCGACTGCGAGCCGACGGTGACCACGACGTCGTCCGGGGCGAACCCGCCGGTGGCGGCGAGGCTGCCCGCCTCGAACGCCATGACCTCGCCGATCTGCTCGCGCAGCACCGGGACACCCTGCGCCGAGCCGTACTGCAGGGCACTCTGGCCCTCCGCGGCGACGAGGCCGGCGACCTCGACCGCCAGCGAGTCCAGCGGCAGCGCGGCGAGGTTCGGCATCCCGCCGGCGAGCGAGACCACCTCGGGCCGGCTGGCGACCGCGAACAGGGCCCGGATCTCGGAGGCCGTCATCCCGGCCGTCCGGGCTGCGTAGCGCTCCAGGTGGGGGTCGCCGGCGTCGCTCGCTGCCGCCCGCGCTGCCGCCGCGGCCGGTCCGGTGGACCCGGTGGTGCGGTGGTCGGGCGGCATCGCGGTCATCAGCGACTCTCCGTGATCATGGCAGGGAGTGGATCGCCGAGCGAGTCTACGCGGTCGGATCCCTCGATCGGCGCGACCTCGGCGTCGCCGTCGCCACGATCGGTGGCGCCCGTATTGTCGACGCGGACGCGGAGGGGTAGGCATGCCTCCCGGGGGACGGGCCTGGGCCAGGACGGGAGTGTCGGTGTCGCGAGAGTGTGTCGGGGTCACCCTGGACAACATCGACGAGCTGCCCAAGGGCTGCCGTCGCTGCGTCTACTGGGAGCTCCCCCCGCACCTGGGCGCCCAGGCCGATGAGTTCGGCACGCTGGAGCTCGAGAAGGAGGCCTGGGTCTCCGGGGTCCTGCTCGAGTGGGGTTCCTGCGGGCGCATCGCGCACGTCGAGGGCGTCCCGGCCGGCTACGCCTTCTACGCCCCGCCCGCGGCCGTGCCCCGGGCCGCCGCGTTCCCGACGGCACCGGTCGGCGCGGACGCCGTGCTGCTGTGCGGCCTGCACGTCGTGCCCGACTTCAGCGGCAGCGGCGTCGGCCGCCTGCTGGTCCAGGACCTCGTCCGGGACCTCTCGCGCCGCGGGGTGAAGGCCCTCGAGGCGTTCGGCGACACCGCCGACCGGCCCCGGGGCGAGGCCCACGGCCGCACCGCCGAGGACACCCCGACCTGCGTGCTCCCGGCGGCGTTCCTGCGGGCCCTCGGCTTCAAGACCGTCGCGCCGCACCACCGCTGGCCGCGGCTGCGCCTCGAGATGCGCACCGGGTTCTCCTGGAAGGAGGACGTCGAGGCGGCGATCGCCCAGCTCCTGGGGTCCGTCTCGATCACGACGGCGCCGGCGGCCCCGGTGGGCGCCCCGGCGCCTCGGTAGGTGCGCTTCGCGCTTGTGAGCACTTTCCGGGGTTATAGCCCCGGAAAGTGCTCACAAGCCGTCAGGCACCTATCGGGCTGCCTTCCTCGCGCTGGAGGATGTCGGAGAACGTGAAGGTCCCGGTCGGCTTGTCGTTCTGGCCGAGCAGGTAGAGCCGCTTCACGGCGACGAGGATCCCCTCGGCGACGACGTCGCGGAAGGCCGGGTCGAGCAGGGACTCGCGATCCCGCTCGTTGGTCAGGTAGCCGATCTCGACGCGGACCGCGGGCATGCGGGTCAGCCGGAGCAGCTCCCAGGGCCGCGGGTGCACGCCGCAGTCGGTCATCCGGGTGCGCGCCAGCAGCTCGCGGTGGATGAAGCCCGCGAGGGCCTCCCCGACGGTGGACGTGGCGCCGGTGCCGGTCCCGAAGTGGAAGGCCGAGAGCCCGTTGGCGGCGGGGCTCGGGTTGGCGTCGACGTGCAGCGAGAGCACGACGTCCGCGCCCGCGGTGTTGGCGAACCCGGCGCGCTCGGCGTCGGAGGGGCAGTCGTGCGGGCCGTGGGAGAGCAGCGCCTCCATGCCGGCGGCCGACATGCGTCCCTCGAGGCGCCGGGCGATGTCGGCCACCAGGCCCGCCTCGGTCACGCCCCCGACCGCCCCGCCGGGGTGCTGGCCGCCGTGACCCGGATCGATCACGATGCGCTTACCGGACAGCCGCGGCCCCGCGCGGTGGAGGCGCTCCTGCTCGCGCAGGAGGCCCGGCCGGCCGCCGGTGACCTTGCGGCCCAGGTACCCGAGGTGACGCAGGGTCCGCGGGCCGCAGATGCCGTCGGGCGCCATGCCGTAGTCGCGCTGGAAGCTGCGCAGCGCCTGCTCGGTCTGGCGGCCGAACACGCCGTCCGCCCGCCCGGAGTCGTACCCGAGCTCGAGGAGGCGCTCCTGGAGGGCGAAGACGTCGTCTCCGGTCATGACGTTCGAGGCCTGGAGGCAGAGCATCCGGTCCCCCAGCGACCAGCGTGCGTCCCGCAGCGCCCGGTAGGTGGCGGGACCGACGACGCCGTCGGTGATGAGGGCACGGTTCTGCTGGAACGCCCGGACGGCGTCCTCGAGGGCACCGTCGAAACGGGAGGGCTCCGGGGCGGGGCCGCCGGGCGGCGGTGGTTCGACCAGCCCGAGCGCCTGGAGTGCTGCACGGACCTCGGCGACGGCCGGACCGGTGTCGCCGCGGCTCAGCAGCTGCATTCCGTCGCTCCCGTCGCTGTCCGGACTCTGGCGATGTCCCGACGCGTCCCCCCGGACGCCCGCCGCAGCGGGCCCGGACGGGAGACCGCCTCGGTTCACCGGGGTCTCATTGTGCCCTGTCGGCCCGGTCGCACCCGGCATCGGGCCCGTGCCGGACGGTCACGGTTCGGGATCACCGGCCGGATTCCGCCGACTGATCGCTCCGGGTCCGACACACCGACGCCGGGCCCGGACGGTGTCCGGACCCGGCGTGGCGGGACGTGGGTCGATCAGGCCAGCACGTCGGAGAGGTCGTTGAGCAGCGCGGCCTTCGGCTTCGCGCCCACGATCTGCTTCACCGGCTTGCCGCCCTGGAA
>JAICLN010000352.1 GCA_025925615.1 Actinomycetospora sp.
GCCCGTCTGGTCGACGGCGAGTGGATCGTCGACGGGCAGAAGATCTGGACCTCGGACGCGCAGACGGCCGACTGGATCTTCGTGATGACCCGTACCGATCCCGAAGCGCCGCGGCACAAGGGCATCTCCATGCTCCTGATCGACATGAACCAGCCCGGCGTCGAGGCCCGCCCGCTCAAGCAGATGAGCGGCGCGAGCGAGTTCGGCGAGGTCTTCTTCACCGACGCCCGCGTGCCCGCGAAGGACTGCCTCGGCGAGATCGGCCAGGGGTGGCGGACCGCCATGCTGCTGCTCTCGTTCGAGCGCGGCGCCTCCGGCGTCGGGCAGTACACCGAGTTCCGCCGCCAGTACGACGAGATCGTCGCCGAGGCGAAGCGCTTCGGCCGCGCGGACGACCCGGTGGCCCGCCAAGAGCTCGCCCGCTGCCTGGTCGAGCTGGAGTGCCTGCGCTACCACGCGATGCACATCCTCACCCAGACCGAGCAGGGCCGGGACCTGGGTTCGGAGTCGTCGATGACGAAGCTGCAGTGGTCCGAGGCGTTCCAGGATCTGTGGGAGGCGTTCGAGAAGGTCCTCGGGCCCGAGGCCACGCTGTCCGCCCCACGGCCCGACGTCGACCTCTCCCCGTTCCACGCCCAGGACCACTGGTCCCGGTCGGTGACGATCTGGGGCGGCTCGTCGCAGGTCCAGCGCAACATCGTCGCCGAGCGCGTGCTCGGCCTGCCCCGGTAGAGGAGTCGCCGTGTTCTTCGCACTGACCGACGAGCAGCAGGCCTTCGCCTCGACCGTCACCGAGTTCCTCGCCGACCGCTTCGATCTCGAGGCGGTGCGCGGTGTGGTCGAGGACCCGGACGGCGACGGGCACCCGCTGACGTTGTGGAAGGGCCTCGCGGACCAGGGCGCGCTCGCCGTCCTCGTCCCCGAGGAGCACGACGGGCTCGGGCTGGGCCTGGTCGACGCGCAGGTCGTGGCCCGCGCCCTCGGGGCGGGCGTCGCCCCCGGGCCGTGGCTCGCGACGGTGCTCGCGGCCGAGGCGATCCGCCTCGGGGGGTCGGCCGAGCAGCAGGCCCGCTGGCTGCCCGCGCTCGCGGCCGGCGAGACGGTGGGCACCGTCGCGCTGCGCGGCGAGGGTGGTGCCTGGGACGGCTCCGGGATCACCGTCGACGCCAACAGCCCGGAAGGAGACGGCACGAGCCGGCTCTCCGGCTCGGCGTCCCCGGTCGACTACCCGGGCGTCGCGGGGCTGCTCGTGGTGGCCGCGACGGACGCGTCCGGGACCCCCGGGCTGTACCTGGTGGAGGCCGGGGCGAGCGGGCTCTCCGTCCGCGACCAGCGCACCTACGACGGCACGGCCCGCGTCGGCGCCGTCGAGCTCGCCGACACCCCGGCCGAGCCGCTCTCCGACGGGGGACCGGAGGCGGTCGCGGCGCTGCTCGCGCGGGGTGCCGTGCTCAACGCGGCCGACCTCGTCGGGATCGCCCGGGAGGCCCTCTCGCGCACCGTCGCCTACGACCGCGAGCGCACCCAGTTCGGTGTGCCCGTCGGCTCGTTCCAGGCGATCAAGCACCGGATGGCCGACCTGCACGTCGCGGTGACGATGGCCGAGCACGCGGTCCTCTTCGCGGCGCACGCGCTGGACACGGACGACCCGGGCAAGGCCGTCGCGGTCGCCGTCGCCGGGTCCAAGGCGTCCGACGCGGCGTGGGAGGCCACCGGCGCGATGATCCAGTTCTTCGGCGGGATCGGCTTCACGTGGGAGCACGAGGCCCACTTCTTCTACAAGCGCGCCCGCCGTCGGGCCCCGCTGTTCGGCTCGGCCGAGGAGCACCGCGAGCACCTGGCGACGTTGACCATGTAGGTGCGCTTCGCGCGCGTGAGCACTTTCCGGGGTTATAGCCCCGGAAAGTGCTCACGGGTCCGGAGGACACCCAGGGGGAAATCGCCACACCGCACCACCGGCCCGTCGTCGTCGAACCAGCCCGCCGCCACGTCGGGGGTGCGCACGATCGAGCCGGTCGCCTCGCGCACCGAGGTCGAGACGACGACGCGGCCGCGGTCGTTCACCAGCGCCGCCCGCGGCCCGAGCCCCCGCAGCCGGGGCAGCACCAGCCGCTCGACGTTCGCGACGAACACGTCCGACCCGACCACGCCGACGAACCGTCCCTCGTGGCGCACCGGCACGGTGAGGGTGAGCGTGTAGTCCTCGGTGCAGAAGTAGTCGACGTACGGCCCGGTGACGTGCCGCGTCCCGGTGCGCTCGGGCACGGTGAACCACGGCTGGCGGGTGTAGTCGAGGTGCTCGGCCGACGAGCCGGTATCGGGCACGAGCCGCCGCGGGGGCGGTCCGGACGTGACCGTCCACCACTCCAGCCAGCGGGCCCGGTCGGCGAGCGCGTCGCCGGCGGGCACGTGCCCGGCGCCGACGACGAGGTCCGGTGCGGCGGCGAGGACGGTCCCGACGGCGTCGCGCAGCTCGCCGAGGTCGGCGGCGCGCGGGCGGGGCCGGGCGGTGTAGAGGGCCTCGACGGCGGCGGCCAGCGGGTCGAGGTCGGCGAAGAGGCGTTCGAGGACGTCGCGGACCTCGCCGGCCAGGGCCGCCGCCGATGCGCGACCGGTCACGGGACTCACGCTCATGCCCGCCTCCCGTCCCCGCCCCGTCGCGTTCTCACCCTGCATCCGACTCCAGCAGGCGCAGCTCCGCCAGCCGCTCGACGGCGGACTGCACGTGGTCCTCGGTGAGCGTGCGCGCCCGCGCGCCGTCCGCGTCCGCGACGGCGTCGAGTATGACGGCATGGGCCGCGCGGGCCAGCGTCAGTGCCCCGTCGGCGTCCTCCGCGAGCCAGAGCAGCGTGCCGATCTCGCCCTGCAGCAGGACCTCGCTGCGGGTCAGGCGCGCGGACTGCGCGGCCGCGGCCACCTCGAGGTGGAAGGCGCGCTCCACGCGGTGCAGCCCGCCGGGCCCCGCGGACGACACCACGTCCAGGCCCTCGCGCAGCACGTCGACCTCCTCGGGGGAGGAGCGCTCGGCCGCCAGCCGGGCCGCCGACCCGGCGATCGCGGTGTAGTGGTCGCCGACGTCGCGGATCTCGGCGAGCGTCAGCGAGCGGAGCCGGTCGCGCTGCGCGGCGAGCCCCACCGCGACCGGGTGGCGCACGAAGCTGCCGCCACCGCGTCCCCGACGGGTCTCGACGAGCCCTTCCGACCGCAGCGCGACCAGCGCCTCGCGAATGGTCACCGTGGCCACCCCGAGGCGCTCGGCCAGGTCGGTCTCGGGGGGCAGCGGCTCCCCGTCCGCGAGCAGCCCCACCGTGATCGCGTCCCGCAGTCGGCGCGCCACTGCCTCGGTGCGCCCGAGCTGGTCGAGGGGCGCGAAGACGGTCGACCGGGCGAGCGGGGCACCGGTGACGCCGTCCGGGCGCCCGCGGTGATCGGCCACGCACCGAGTCTGCCGGACGGTCTTGAGCTTTGAGAACTGGTCTCATATGTGTTCCCTGCGTCGAGTCCGGTCCGTAAGGAGCACGAGCGGGCAGCACGTGGCGAACGTCGTGGGCGGGGACCACGTGACCCGGCAGGACCACGGCGACCGGACCCCGGCCCCGCCCCACATCACCGGCCGACCCCCC
>JAICLN010000258.1 GCA_025925615.1 Actinomycetospora sp.
CATCGGCCCCATGTGGTCGGCGTGGTTCGCCTCGAGACGCAGGTTGACGGCGTCGAGGCGCTCGACGCCGAGGCGGCGCAGGTTGTCGTGCCCCGCGGTGCGCAGCTCGTCGGGCCCGAGCGCCGGGAGCCAGGCGCCCTGGTCGTCGCGGCGCGCGCCGACCTTGGTGACGAGGACGAGGTTCTCCGGGTACGGCGCGAGGGCCTCGCGGATGATCTCGTTCGTGACGTGCGGGCCGTAGAAGTCCGACGTGTCGATGTGGTTGATGCCGAGGTCGACCACGGTCCGCAGCACCCGGACCGCCTCGTCACGGTCCTTCGGCGGGCCGAACACGTCGGGCCCGGCCAGCTGCATCGCGCCGTAGCCGACGCGGGTGACCTCGAGGTCGCCCAGGCGGGCGGTGCCGCCGGGCAGGTCGTGGGTGGGGAGAGAGGGCATGATCGCCTTCCGTCGTTGATCGGTACCGCTGGTGATCGGTACGCCTCCACGGTGCGCCTGCGGCGCCGCCATGACGAGGGACCCTTCATCCTGGGACTCCGGGTCCCGGTCTGCGCGCCAGGCCCGCGACCTCATCCGCCCACCGCTCCACCTCGTCGGCACAGCCCCACGCCAGGGTGACGCCGGAGCCGCCGTGCCCGTAGTCGTGGATCACCGGGGTGCCGTCGGCGAGGGTCCCGCGCTCCAGGCGCACCGTCGGCCGCGCCGGCCGCAGTCCGGCGACGGTGCCGAGCACCCGGGCCCGCGCGAGCTCCGGGACGAGGTCGGTGCAGCGCGCGACGATGGCCGCGGCGGTGGCCGGGTCGGCGGTCGTGTCCCAGCTGTCCTCGTCGAGGGTGCCGCCGAGGATCACGTCGTCGGTCCGCGGGTGGACGTAGGCGCGGCCACCGGGGTGGGCCTCGTCGCGCACCGAGAGCGTCAGGCCCGGGTTGCTGACGCGCACGATCTGCCCTCGGACCGGGACCACGCTCGGGTCCGGCACCAGCTCGCGCGCGGCGAGGCCCGGGGCGGCGACGACGAGGTCGGCCGGGTGGGCGGGATCCGCGGCGCCGGCGGCCTCGTCGAGCCGCGTCAGGTGCCGGGTGACGAACCGGGCGCCGCGTTCCGCGAGGTGCTCGGTGAGCCACGGCAGGTGCACCGGCATCTCGACCAGCGGCACCGCGAAGCGCAGCCCGTACGGGTAGCCGGACGGCAGCTCCTCGCGCCGCGCCGCGCGCAGGTCCCCCACGGCCGCCGCCCACCACGGCTCCCCCGGGTCCTCGCGGTGCAGCGTCAGGCTCTCGCGCAGGACGACACCGGGCACGCCGCGCCGGGCCTGGTCGGCGAGCTCGGCGTAGGTGGCCGCGCCCCAGGCGAGCACGCGGTCGCGGGGGGCGGCCCGGGTCGGGAACCAGACGGCCGCCGCGAGGTGCGAGGTGGACTCGGCGGTGGGCCGGTCGGCGAGGACCGTCACGCGCCAGCCCCGGTCGAGCAGCCGGGACGCAGCGGCGAGCCCGACGATCCCCGCGCCCACCACCGTCACGCGCCCCGGGACCGAGCTCGGCGTGGTCACCGCGGCATCGTCATCCCTGGGCGCTGCCTCCGCAGCGGACGCGGCGCTGGCAGGATCGGGCACCATGACCAGCGCGGACACCGACGCCGGAACCCGGCACATCTCCCGGCTGATCGCCCGCCCCTGGCGCGAGGTCTACGCGTACGCCGCGGACCCGGGCCACCTCGTGCACTGGGCCTCCGGGCTCGCCACCGCGACGGTGACCCCCGTCGGCGACGGGACATGGCGCGCGTCGTCCCCCTTCGGCGACGTGACGGTCCGCTTCGCCGAGCCCAACGACCTCGGGGTGGTCGACCACGTCGTCCACATGCCCGACGGCACCGAGGTCCTCAACCCGATGCGCGTCCTCCCCCACGAGGTCGGCGCGGAGGTGGTGTTCACGGTGCGCCGTCGCCCGGGCATGAGCGAGGACGAGGTGGCGGCGGACGCGGCCACGGTCGCCGGGGACCTCGAGACGCTGCGCGGGATCTGCGAGGGGTGAGTCCGGGGTCCGGGTCGGTCGCGCGGTCCGTCCCACGGACGGTGACCGAGAGCCGGGTCTGCGGGACCCGGTTCCGCGGGACGGTTCGAGGACCGGCGGGAGGCGGCCCGGCCGCGCCGCATCGAGGGCGTCGGGTGGGAGCAGGGTCATGCCCGGACCCTGTGAGCCGACCACCCGACCGGGGATGGTCTCCTCCGATCAGTGGGTACTTGATTACCCTCCGGAACGTCCGGACCCGAACCCGCGGGGGGTGCGATGGACAGGATCGGCGCCTATTCGTGGCACCCAGGCTCCGACCGATGGGCGTGGAACGACGCCATGTTCCACCTGCTCGGATACCCCGCGGGCGGGGTCAGGCCGAGTCGCGCGCTCGTCGTCGCACACAAGCACCCCGACGATCGGACGCACGTCGAGGACGTGATGGCCGATGCGATCGGCCACCGATTGGCCTACACCTGCCGTCACCGGATCGTGTCCGTCGACGGCACGGTGCACCAGGTGGTCGCCGTGGGCCACCCGGCCGCACCGGACGAGCGCTGGCCGTCCGGACTGCTCATGCGGGGCTTCCTCGTGCACCTCGCGACCTGGAGGTCGGCGCGGTCACCGGTGGAGTCGGCGGCGAGCGCACCGGGGTCGCTCCCCATGGCACCCTTCCCGCCGTCGGCCCCCCGGGGCGGACCCCAGCCCTCGGGCTGGTCGACGTGGGCGTCGCTGGAGCACGACCGCCACCTCGGGCGCGCGACCGAGGTGCTGGCCGAGGCGATGGAGCTGACGCCCGACGCGGCCGCCGCCCTGATCGCCCACCTCGCGAACACCGCCGCGGAGCCCCTGATCGTCGTGGCGGAGCGGGTCATCTCGGTCAGCCTCGACCCGGACACGGCGGGGCTGGCCGAGCTGCTGGCGGGGATCACCGTTCCGGAGGCGTGAACGCGGCGTCGGACCGCCTGTGAGGCGGGTCGCACTTGATCTCCACGGCGTTTAGCGTGACGGGAGCAGGCTCTCGTCATCAGCCGGAGGTCCCTCCCATGCGCGCTCCGCGCCACGTCCGTCTCACCGAGCCCCTCGTCCGGGAGCACGGTGAGCTCCGCCCCGCGAGCTGGGACGAGGCTCTCGACCGTGCCGCCGCGGGTTTCCGCGGGGTCCCGGGCAGTGCCTACGGGATGTTCTCCTGCTCAAAGGCGACGAACGAGATGAACTACATCGCCCAGAAGTTCGCCCGTGTGGTGATGGGGTCCAACAACGTGGACTCCTGCAACCGCACTTGACACGCTCCCAGCGTCGTCGGTCTGACGGCAGTGTTCGGCGCCGGTGGTGGCACCAGCGCCTACCAGGAGGTCGAGGAAACCGACCTCGTCATCCTCTGGGGCTCGAACGCGCGCGACACCCACCCGATCTACTTCCACCACGTCCTCAAGGGCCTGCACAACGGGGCCGAGCTGTACGTGGTCGACCCGCGCCGGACGTCGTCCGCGAAGTGGGCCCGCGGCCACCTGCCCCTCGACGTCGGCACCGACGTCGCGCTCGCGCACGCCATGGGCCGGGTGATCCTCGACGAGGGCCTGGAGAACCGGCCGTTCATCGAGCGGGCGACCAGCGGGTTCGACGAGTACGTCGCGGCCGTCGAGCCGTGGACGCTCGAGCGCGCGCAGGAGGTGACGGGCGTCGACGCCGGCCTGATCCGCGAGACCGCGGTCGCCTACGCGACGGCCGACCGCGCGCAGCTGTGCTGGACGCTCGGCATCACCGAGCACCACAACGCCGTCGACAACGTCCGTGCCCTCATCGACCTGGCGCTGCTCACCGGGCACGTCGGGCGCTGGGGCTCGGGCGTGGTGCCGCTGCGCGGGCAGAACAACGTGCAGGGCGGCGGCGACATGGGCGCCATCCCCAACAAGCTGCCCGGCGGCTACGACGTCGAGGACGAGGCCGAGTGCGCCCGCTTCGAAGCGGTCTGGGGCGCCCCGGTCCCGCGGCAGAAGGGCCTGCACCTCTCGGAGATGTTCGAGGCCATGGAGCGCGGTGAGATGCGCGCGGTCTACGTCGTCGGGGAGAACCCCGCCGAGTCGGAGGCCGACGCCGCGCACGCCCGCAAGCTGCTCACCGGACTCGACCACCTCGTCGTCCAGGACATCTTCCGCACCGCGACGGCGGAGCTGGCCGACGTGGTGCTGCCCAGCTGCGCCGACTGGTGCGAGTACGAGGGCACCGTGACCTCGTCGGAGCGCCGCGTGCAGCGGGTCCGCAAGGCCATCGACCCGCCGGGACTCGCCCGGCCGGACTCCCACATCATCTGCGACCTCGCCACGCGCCTCGGCCACGACTGGGGCGCACCGACCGCCGAGCAGGTGTGGGACGAGCTGCGGTCGGTCTCGCTGCAGTGGCACGCGGGGATGTCGTACGCCCGCCTGACCGAGCTCGGGGGGCTGCAGTGGCCGTGCCCGGCCGCAGGTCCGGACGGGGCCGATCACCCGGGGACCCCGACGATGCACACCCGGCTCTGGGAGCGCGACCCCGCTGCTCGTGGCAAGCCCGCACCCTTCGCCGGGGTCGAGCACGCCGGGCCGCTCGACGTGCTCACCGCCGAGTTCCCGCTGCGCCTGACCACGGTGCGCACGCTCGACTCCTACAACTCCGGCGTGCAGACCGGCGGGTACGCCTCGCCGCTGCGCCGGGACGAGGCGCTGCGCGTGGACCCGGCGGACGCGAAGGCGATGGGGGTCGAGAACGGCGAGCGGGTCAGGGTGGTGTCGCGCCGCGGCGCCGTCGAGGCCCCGATCCGGTTCGACGAGGCGGCCCGCCCCGGGCTGGCGTTCATCACGCCGCACTTCTCCGAGCAGGTCGACGTCAACCTGCTCACCAACGAGGCGTGGGACCCGCAGTCGGGCACCTCGGAGTTCAAGGCGACGGCGATCCGGATCGAGAAGCTCGCCGAACGTCAGGAAAGTCTCGTTGCCGACGCTGGACGACAGCAACGGGACTTTGCTGACACGCGGGTGCCGGTGGCCGGATCGTGATCAGGAAAGGGGTCCTGTGGACCTGAGGCTGCTGCCCGACGCCCCCACCGACGCCGAACGGGCCGCCGTCGACGCCGTCGTCCCCGAGTCCCCCGGGTTCGACGGGGAACGGCGCGACCTCCTCCTGCCGGCGTTCCACGCCGTCATGGACGCGGTCGGGTGGATCAGTCGCGGGGCGCTGGGGCACGTCTGCGCCCGGCTCGGGGTGCCCCCGGCCGAGGCGTACGGGGTCGCCACCTTCTACGCGCTGTTCTCGATGACCCCGCGCGCGCCGCGCATCGCGCACGTCTGCGACGACGTCGGGTGCGCCCCCTTCGGCGGTGAGGCCCTCTGCGCGGCGCTCGAGGACCGCCTCGGGGCGCCGGGCGAGCGGGAGGACGTGACCTGGACGCGCAGCCCGTGCCTCGGGATGTGCGAGCGGGCCCCGGCGGTCTTCCTGCAGCGGGCCGACCCCGATGCCGACACGAACGAGCCCGACCACGCCCAGATCGCCCCGGCCGACGTCACGTCCGTCCTCGAGGGGCTCGGCGGTGGCGATGTCCCCGGCCCCGACCCGCTCGTCTCCACCCCGCAGGCCGGCGCCGAGGGGCTGTACCTGCTCGGCCGCGTCGGGGTCACCGACCCGGCCGATCTCGACTCCTACCGCGCCGCGGGGGGTTACGCCGGGCTGCGGCGCGCGCTCGCCGTCGGACCGGCCCGCGTCGTCGACGAGATCACCGTCGCCTCCCTCACCGGGCGCGGCGGCGCCGCGTTCCCGACCGGCACGAAGTGGACCGCGGTCGCCGGCTCCCCCGAGCCCGAGAAGTACCTGATCGTCAACGCCGACGAGTCCGAGCCCGGCACCTTCAAGGACCGCGTGCTCATGGAGGCCGACCCGTTCGCGCTCGTCGAGGCGATGACCGTCGCGGGGATCGCCGTGGGCGCGCGCACCGGCTACCTCTACGTGCGCGGCGAGTACCCGGCCGCCGAGCGCGCGATCCGGCACGCCGTCGAGCCGGCCCGCCACCACGGGCTGCTCGGGGACGACGTCATGGGCTCCGGACGCACGTTCGAGATCGAGGTCCGCCGCGGCGCCGGCGCCGACAACTGCGGCGAGGAGACCGCGCTGAGGAACTCGCTCGCGGGCCGCCGCGGCGAGCC
>JAICLN010000093.1 GCA_025925615.1 Actinomycetospora sp.
CCGGTCCTCATGCGCCTCGACCAGTCCCCGACGGGCAGCCACCGCATGACCGATCTGGCCGACGCCGTCGTCCACAGCCGCAGCGGCCTCACCTACCAGGCCGGTCTCCGCTCGGCGACGTCTCGTCGCCGGCGGAGCGCGCCCTAGTCGCGACCTCCTGCGAGGCCGGTGACGCTCTGCAGGTACTGGGTGACGAGCAGGAGAGTGCCGGCTCCGACCGCGGCGGTCACGACCATCAGGGTCAGCGCGGAGCCGGCATCCTCGGCGACCGGATCGGCGCACAGGGACCGCCCCGTTCGACACCTCCCTCCCGGCCGGTGTTGCCGGTCCTGATCAGCGCCTGCCCGCTCCCCGGTCTCGACGACGTCTCCCCGGGCCGAAGCGCCACCGTGAGACCGCGTCACCGTGACGCGGTCGCACGAAAGCACTTCGCACTGCTGAGGCCGGGCCGTGACCTGCCCCCACCCCGAATCGTCAGGCTCCGGCCGGACGCCGCTGCATCTCGCGCTGGATCGCGTCCTCGGAGATCGGGCGCTGTCCGTAGAGCTGGAACGCCTGTGCGGCGAGGCCGATCGCCATACCCGCGATCGGGAAGATCGGCCAGAAGAAGCCGGCCCCGCTCACCGCCCAGATGACGACGAGCAGCACGGCGACCCCGAGGAAGATCAGCGCGTTCTGCTGGAAGCTCTGCCGGTGCTTGAGCCGGCCGATGGCCTCCGCGCGCGCATCGGTCCCGTCATCCATGGTGACCTCGTCTCCTCGAGGGGCGAATCCGGACCACCCTAGGTGACCTTCGCTACCCGTCTCAAGCGTTCTGCTACGACACACGAGTGAGAACCACACGTCCGAGCGACCTCGATCAACGACTCGGCGTGGTCGTCGATCCACCTCTTCACGTTCGTCCCGTACGGCATGCCGGCGGCGCCCCTCGAATGACCAGACATTGCCGGGCGGCATATGTAGGGTCAATCCCGACCGACCGGGAGGAGCCGGGAGTGGTGTCGAGGTCGCTGGACCGGGCGGGAGGGGCCGCGCCGCTGTGGTCGCAGCTGCAGGACGATCTGCTGCGGCGCATCCACGGCGGCGAGTTCGCCCGGGCCTTCCCCGGCGAGCACGCCCTGGTCGACCAGTACGCCGTCAGCCGCAACACCGTGCGCCAGGCCCTCGCGCAGCTCCGCGCCGACGGGGTGGTCACCGCCGAGCGCGGGCGCCCACCGCGGGTGGCCGAGGCCCGGGTCCGGCCCGCGATCACCCAGCCCGTCGGCACCGGGTCGACGCTGTTCGAGGTCGTCGAGAGCACCGGGCGCACGCAGACGAGCGTCGTCCGCACGCTCGGACGGACCCGCGACGGCATCGTCGCGACCCGCCTCGGGCTCGAGGAGTCCACCCCGCTGCTCCTGCTCGAACGGCTCCGTCTCGCCGACGACGAGCCGCTGGCCTGGGACCGCGTGTGGCTCCCCTTCGACGCCGCCGCGCCGCTGCGTGACGTCGACCTGACCCACGCCGGGCTCGACGACGCGCTCGCCCGGCACACCGGGCTGCGCGTGGACAGCGGCCGCGAACGCATTTACGCCGCGCTCGCCGACCCCGTCCGGGCCCGCCTGCTCGGCCTCGGCGTCGGCGACCCCGTCCTGCGCATCGAACGGATCGGGTACCAGGACGGTGTGCCCGTCGAATGGCGCCAGACCGTCGTCCGCGGCGACCGGTTCAGCCTGACCGCCGCGTTCGGCCGGCGACAGCAGTGGGAGCTCGCCCCCGGGTCCGGCCGCGCGCCCGGCCCCGCGGGATTCGGAAGGGATGTCGATGACGACGACCGAGTACTCCGGCGGCGCCCGTTCGACGAGGGCCGCGGAGGCGCCCGTCCGGTGGACGACCCGGTGGGAGACGTCCCTCGACGCGGCCGAACACGACGCGATCACAGCCCTGCTCGCCCACAGCTACGCATCGACGACCACCGTGTTCACCCACGGCCACAGCTGGGCCGGCGCCCGCCCCGAGCTGCGGCTCCTCGGCCACCACCGCGGCGAGGTCGTCGCCCACGCCGCCGTGATCCGTCGCTTCCTGCGCGCGCCCGAGCACGACACCTCGATCCTCGTCGGCGACGTCGGCCTGGTCGCGGTCCACCCGGATCGCCAAGGCCTCGGCCTCGGCGGCGCGCTGATGGACACCGTCGCCACCACCCTGCACCGTCTCGGCCTCCCCTACGGCTTCCTGACCTGCGGTCGAAAGGTTCGGGACTTCTACCGGCGGTGCGGGTGGCAGCCGCTCTCCGAGCACGCCCTCCGGTCGATCGGCATCGACCTCGCCCTCGAGGACCACCGGCACAACGGCATGCTCCTGCCCGTCCTCCGCGCCGCCGAGGACTGGCCCTCCGGCCCGATCGAGCGCAACGGCCAGGAGATCTAGGGCGCGCGGCACCGAGGCTCCGACCACGTTCCGACGATCTGTCGAACGGCCCGACGAGCTTTCATGCCGCTGTCGGAAGCTCCCCACCCGACCCGGCGACACCGCCGGAGCCGGATCGCCGCACCGGCGACCCACTCGGTTCAGTCACCGGAGAAGCTCATGGACCCCTCCAGGTGCCCGATGATCGCAAGCTCGGGGTGGCCGGCAAGATCAGCAGGACTCCATAGCTGCACGTTCGAGGCTCGGACAGCCATCATGTTCTGCTGATCATGGAGAGAAGGGGCGCGAGCGGCGCGGACCGTTCTGGACTGACCGAAGGGGCCCGTTCAGTCGAATAGAACGACGAGGGGAACCCGTCGTCGGAACAGGTCACCGCCGCCCTCGACGCGGCCGGCCCGGGCGTCGCGGAGTACTACGCCGCCGCCCGGCGCGAGGAGTTCTTCGACCGGCACGCGACGGTCGGCCCCTGGGAGCACGACCGCTACCTGACCGCCTTCGACGGCCCCGGCCCGTCCCCGCCCACCCACCCGGGATACTGGACCGCGTCGTCGCGCATCAGGTCGGGTGAGGAGCTCATCGTGGCTGTGGCCAGGCAGGGGCCGGACGGGTCGGTGCCCGCTCCACCGTCCGGGGTGTCGGACGCGGTCCCGGACCACGGCCCGGCCGCCCGCGAGGTCGACGCCGCCCCCTCGCAGGGGGGCAAGCTCGAACGCGCGATCGGGGAGCAGGTGCGCCGGATCCGCCAGGAGTCCGGCGCCACCCTCGCCGAGATGGCCGTGCGCACCGGCATCTCCAAGCCGATGCTCTCGAAGATCGAGCACGCCCAGACCTCGTGCAGCCTGACCACCCTGGCCCGGCTCGCCGACGCGCTCGACGTCCCCGTCACGTCGTTCTTCCGCGGCGCCGACACCGAGCGCGAGGCGGTCTTCACCCCCGCCGGCGCCGGGCCCCGGATCGTCGCCCGCGGCACGCGGGTGGGCCACGACTACACGCTCCTCGGCTCGCTGCGCGGGCCCCGCAAGCGCCAGGAGGCCCACCTGGTCACGCTCACCGAGCAGAGCGAGGAGTTCCCGCTCTTCCAGCACCCCGGCCACGAGCTGCTCTACATGCTCGAGGGCGTGATGGTCTACGCCCACGGCGAGTCGAGCTACACGATGCGCCCGGGTGACGCGCTCCAGCTCGACGGCGAGGGCCTCCACGGCCCCCAGGAGCTGGTCGAGCTCCCGATCCGCTTCCTCTCGGTCCTCGCCCACGGCGACGACGGCGTCGGGCCTGACGAGGACTAGAAGACCACCGTCGTGCTGCCGTCGAGCAGCACGCGGTCCTCGCAGTGCCAGCGCACGGCGCGGGCGAGCACCAGCCGTTCGATGTCCGCGCCCCGGCCCGTGATCTGGGCGACGGTGTCGCGGTGGGAGATCCGGGCGACGTCCTGCTCGATGATCGGGCCCTCGTCGAGGTCCTCGGTGACGTAGTGCGCCGTCGCGCCGACGAGCTTCACCCCGCGCTCCTTGGCCTGCGCGTACGGCCCGGCCCCGACGAACGCGGGCAGGAACGAGTGGTGGATGTTGATCGCCGGCACGCCCAGGCGCTCCAGGAAGGTCCCGGAGAGGATCTGCATGTAGCGGGCGAGCACGACCAGGTCGACCCGGCCCTCGAGCAGCGACAGCGTGGCGGCCTCCGCCTCGGCCTTGGTCGCCCGCGTCACCGGGATGTGGGCGAACGGCACCCCGAAGCGGTCGACCTCCTTCTCGAGGTCGGGGTGGTTGGAGACGACCTGCACGACGTCGATCGGCAGCTCCCCGCCCCGCCACCGCCACAGCAGGTCCAGCAGGCAGTGGTCGAGCTTGGAGACGAAGAGCGCCACGCGCTGCGGCACGACGGCAGGCCGGATCCGGAACGACATGCCGAAGCGGCCGGCGACCTCGTCGGCGAACTCCCGCTCGAGAACGTCGATCCACGCCAGCAGGTCGGGCAGGTGGAACTCGATGCGCTGGAAGAACCGCCCGCCGACGGGATCGGTCGAGGTCTGGTCGGCGGAGATGATGTTCGCGCCGCGCGCGTAGAGGAACGCGGTCACCGTCGCGACGATCCCCGGGCCGTCCTCGCTGGAGATCAGCAGCCGCCCGACGTCGGCCGGCCGGCCGCTCACGTGTCCCGCCCGGCGAGCCCCACGAAGGTGCCGGTCTCGAGGCCGAACTCGGCGCCGGCGTCGAGGAGCGCCCCGGCCAGGAACTGGCCGGACGAGCGCTCGACGTGCAGGAGGTAGGACGGCCCCACCGACGATGGAGGGCCGCCCCGGTCGTCGCGCACGACGTCGGTCACCACCCGCGCCACCGTGGTGCGCAGCGCGGCGCCGTCGGGGGTCACGGAGTCGGACAGGTCGATCCCGCAGACCTTCGCGAGCACCTGCGGGGCCGCCCGCCCGGCGAGGCGCACCAGCGCCCGGCCGTGGGTCAGGTCGATCACGGAGACGAACTCGCCGCTCGACCCCAGCCGCCGGGTCAACGCCGCGGCCAGGTCCGGGCCCCGTCCGGGAGCGGCGAGCACCAGCCACTCCCCCGGGCCCGAGCCGACCACGAGCACGTCACCGACACCGACACCGTCGACGTCCGTCCGCGTGGTACGCCCGAAACCCACCCCGAGGGCGTCCGCGGCCGCGCCCCGGAACGGCGCCCGCACCGCGACCTTGGCCAGCGGGGTCTCGTCCGAGAGCGACAGGTCCCCGCGCGCCGCGCGGGCGCTGATCTCCCACCCGAACCGCACGACGGGGGCCTGCGGGGCGATCGGACTGCGGGCGATCGGCTCCTCGGAGGTCTCAGACACGCTGCCGCGCTCCTTCCGGATCGACGTGGACGGGATCGGTGACCTCGGCGACGACGTCCCGCCCGTCGGGGTGGCGGACCGTGACCCGGGTCCCGATCTCCGCCAGGTCGGGCTCCAGCTGGCCGAGGCAGATGGCGCGGCCGAGCGTCGGCGACATCCGGCTCGAGGTGATCCGGCCGGCGATCGACCCGTCGCGGTCGAGGATCTGGCTCGCCTCGGGCGGGACGATCGTGGGGTCCACCGGGCGCAGGCCCACCAGACGCGGGTGACCGCCGCGCTCGTGCTGCCAGGCCAGTTCGGGCTTGCCGGCGAAGTCCGGCTTGTCCAGCTTGATGAGGTCGCCCAGCCCGGCGCTGAAGCCCTGGGTGAGCCCGTCGGTGTCCTGCCCGACGATGGCGTGACCCTTCTCCAGGCGCAGAATGCGCTGGGCCTCCACCCCGAACGGCGTCACCCCGAGGTCCTCACCGGCTGCCATCAGCCGTTCCCAGACGTGCAGGCCGTAGGCGGCCGGGACGTGGATCTCGTAGGAGAGCTCCCCGGTGAACCCGATCCGCCACAGCACGCAGTCGGCGACGCCGGCCACCGTCGCGCTGCGCACGTTCATGTAGCCGAACGCCTCGGACGCGAGATCGAGCCCCTCGACGAGGCGTCCGACCAGCTCCCGCGAGTGCGGGCCGGCGACGTTGATGCTCGCGTAGGCGGTGGTGACCGGGGTGACGTGCACCTGCCACTCCGGGTGCGCGGTCTGCAGCCAGTTCTCGACCCACTCCCAGACCGTCGCCGCGCCCGACGACGTCGTCGAGCACAGGTAGTGGTCCTCGCCCAGGCGGCCGGTGACGCCGTCGTCGAGCACGACGCCGTCCTCGGCGCACATCACGCCGTACCGGACCCGCCCCACGGCGAGGCGCTGCCACTTGTTCACGTAGAGCAGCTCGAGCAGCTTCGGGATGTCCGGGCCGCGGAGGTCGAGCTTCCCGATCGGGGTGACGTCGATGATCCCGACCCGGGTGCGGACCGCGGTGACCTCGGCCGCCGGGTCGCCGTAGTGCTCCGGGCGGATCCACTGCCCGGCGACCAACGGGACGGCGCCGTGGCGCTCGTGCCAGGGCTGCATCGGCGAGTACCGCACGGGCTCGGACGGCCGGCCCGCGAGCGCGCCGAGCGTCACCGGCGCGTACATCGGGCGCCACGTCGTGGTGCCGGTCTCGGCCATGGTGCGCCCGGTGGCCTGCGCGAGGACGGCGACCATGTTGACCGTCTCGAGCTTGCCCTGGGTCGGGCCCATGGTCGCCGTGGTGTAGCGCTTGAGCAGCTCGACGGAGTCGTATCCCTCCCGGATCGCGGTCCGCAGCTCCTTGAGCCCGACGTCCTCGCACTGGTCGACGAAGCCGCCCGTGCCGTTGGTGAACAGCTCCGGGTGGTCGGGGGTCACGAGCTCCGGGACGACGACGGGGGCCGCGTCCGGCTGTGGGACCGGAGGTCGGGGTGTCGTGACCGCGGTGGGGACGGCCGCGAGACGACGGGCGACGCGGGCCGCGCGTCGCGCGGCCTCCCGTCCGGTCGCGTCGCCGTGGGCGACGAGCTCGTCCGTGCTGCCCTCGCCGACGATGCCACCCGCGGCCAGCACGTTGTCGGGCAGGCGGGCCGGGTCGGGCCGGAACCGGGCGGTGCGGGGGTCGTACACCGGGTCGTCGCCGGACTGGTTGAGCAGCGAGGTCGGCGCCGTCCACCCGACGGCGGTGACGAGCAGGTCGGCTTCGACCCGCCGCCCGCCGGTGAGCTCGACGCTCTGCACGCCGCCCCGGCCGTGCGCGGCGACGATCCCCTCGCCGCGCCGGGCGTCGATCACGGCGGCCACGTCCACACCGACCCGGGCGAGGTCCGCGGCCGCGGCGTCGCCGTCGGGGTTGGCGGTGAGCACCACCGCCCGCTGCCCGGGACGGACCGCGTGCAGGTTGACCAGCCGTCGCACGCCGGTGGACAGCAGCACGCCGGGCAGGTCGTTGCCGGCGAACACGTACGGCCGCTCGATCAGCCCGGCCGCGACGACCAGCGTCTTCGCCCGGGCCTTGACCAGGCGTTCGGCCACCCCGGGCAGGCTGCGCTGCACGATCGGGATCCAGTTGTCGTCGAAGCGGGCCCCGGCGACGGAGTCGGTCATGACCTCGATGCCGGGCTCGGCGGCGACGGCGGCGGTGAGCTCGCGCAGCGCGGCGAGCTCGGCGCTCCCGCCCCAGCGCAGGTGGCCGCCGAGCTGGTGCTCCTCCTCGACGAGCAGCACCGACGCCCCGGCCCGGGCGGCCGCCACGGCGGCGGCCATCCCGGCGGGCCCGCCACCGGCGACGACGACGTCGGGGTGGGCGTAGCGCTTGTCGTAGACCTCCGTGCCCGGCACCGGCGAGATCTCGCCGGCGTGCACGAACGTGCGCAGCACCTTCTCGTACGACGGCCAGAGACGCTCGGGCTTGATGAAGGTCTTGTAGTAGAAGCCCGGGGCGAGGAAGCGCCCGGCCAGGCCGTTGACCGCCTTGAGGTCGAACGCCAGCGACGGCCAGGTGTTCTGGGACCGGACGTCGTCCCCCTCGCGCAGCAGCCGGTGGGCGCCGCGCACGTTCGGCTCGTCGCCGACCTGGAACAGCGCGCCGGGATCGAGGTAGCTCGCGGTGGAGAGGCCGCGGGGGCGGTGGTACTTGTAGCTGCGGGAGAGGACCCGCTCCCCCGCCGCTGTGAGGGCCGAGGCGAGGGTGTCGCCCGGGTGCCCCTGCAGCACCCGGCCGTTCCAGGTGAAGTCCAGCGTGCGGTGCCGGTCGATGACCTCCCCGGGCTGGGGCCCGAGGCGTCCCGACGTGGCGGTGGACCGGGTGATGGGCAGGATCGTCACGGCGCACCGCCCGCGGCCGTCGTGGAGCGGACCTCGTTGGTGAGCGTGTGGCGCTCGGCCGTGAAGTACCGGCGGCAGCCCGAGCCGTGGTACCAGGACTCGGTCGACCAGCCCCGCGGGTTGGCGTGGAGATAGAGGTAGCGCCGCCACTGCTCCGGCGTCGCGGTCGCGGGATCGGGCCGCGCGCCGGCCTCGCCCGCCTCACCGCAGAAGCGGAACTCGGTGGCCGAGCGCGGGCCGCACCAGGGACAGGGCAACAGCATCATGACGGATCACCTCGGCGGGAGGTCGGGGTTCGGGGCGGCAGGAGCGGGGTTCGTCAGTGGCCCACGGCGGCCGCGCCCTTCTCCCCCACGAGGCGCCCGGCGAGGAAGCGGTCGAGCCCGAAGGCGGAGATGATCTCGGGCGGGCGGCCCGCGGCGATGCAGTCGGCCATGGCCTCCCCGGACACCGGGCCGGCCTTGAAGCCGTAGGTCCCCCACCCGACGTCGACGTAGAACCCCTCGACCTCGGTCGGGCCCATGATCGGCGAGTAGTCCGGCGTCATGTCGCACAGCCCGGCCCACTGGCGCAGCAGTCGCATCCGGGACAGCGCCGGCATCAGCTCGAGGACGTGCCCGGCGATGCCCTCGCTGAACTCGAGGGAGCCGCGGATCGAGTAGGACGCGAACGGGTCGACGCTGGCCCCGAACACGAGCTCGCCGCGGTCGGTCTGGCTGACGTAGACGTGCAGCGTGCCGGAGACGACGACGGTGTCGAGGAAAGGCTTGACCGGCTCGGTGACCGCGGCCTGCAGGGGGAAGGTCTGCACCGGCATCGCGACCCCGGCCATGTCCGAGATCAGGCTCGACCACCCGGCGGTCGCGTTGAGCACCGTCCCGGTGGCGATCCGGCCGCGCGAGGTCTGCACGCCGGTCACGCGCCCGCGCTCGACGTCGATCCCGGTGACCTCGGTCTTCTGGTGGATGTGCACCCCGTGGGCGTCCGCGGCCCGGGCGTAGCCCCACACGACGGCGTCGTGGCGCACGATCCCGCCGGGCGGGTGGTAGAGCGCGCCGAGGATCGGATATCGCGTGTCCGACGAGGTGTCGAGGTACGGGACCAGCTTCTTGACCTCGTCGGCGTCGATCACCTCGGAGTCGACGCCCTGCAGCTTGTTCACCTCGGTGCGCCAGCGCATGGTGCGCAGCGAGGCGTCGTTGTGCGCCAACGTGAGGTGGCCGCGCTGGGAGAACATGACGTTGAAGTTCAGGTCGGCGGCCAGGTGCTCGTAGAGCTTCACCGAGCGGTCGTAGAACCGGACGCCGTCGGGCGTGAGGTAGTTCGAGCGCAGGATCGAGGTGTTCCGCCCCGACCCGCCGCCCCCGATCCAGGACCGGTCGAGGACGGCGACGTCGGTGATGCCGTGGTTCTGCGCCAGGTAGTGGGCGGCGGCCAGCCCGTGCACCCCGCCGCCGATGATCACGACGTCGTAGTGGTCGCGCAGGTCGTGCTCGCGCCACGCCCGGGGCCAGTCCGAGCCCGTGATCCCGTGCCGCACCAGGTCCCACGCCGAGTACCCCCGCGGCCGGGTGCCGTTGCCGTTGCGGCGGTGACCGTTGCCGTTGCTCGTGGCGAACACGGGTCCCTCTCGATCGGTCGGTCTTCTCGTTAGGGGATCGGTCGGTCAGGCCTGGGTCAGGTAGCGCGTGATTTCCCAGTCCGAGACGTCGGCGTGGTACTCGTCGAACTCCTGCTGCTTGATCGCCGCGAAGTAGTCGACGAAGTCGCCGCCCGGGGTCTTGCCGAGCGCCACCCGCAGCACGTCGTCCTCGACGAGTTCCTCCACCGCGCGGTCCAGGCTGCGGGGTAGCCGGGTGACGCCGCGCGCGCGGACCTCCTCGGGCGACAGGGCGAACAGGTTGTCGTCCGTCCGCGGCCCCGGCTCGGCGCCACGGTCGATCCCGTCGAGCCCGGCCGCCAGCAGCGCCGCCGAGGCCAGGTAGGGGTTCGCCGACCCGTCCACGCCGCGGTGCTCGATGCGGCCGCCCTCGGGGATCCGCAGCATCACCGAGCGGTTGTTGCCGCCGTAGGCGACGTAGGCGGGCGCCCACGTCGACCCGGACGTCGGTGGCGCCACCCCGATCCGCTTGTAGGAGTTCACCGTCGGGCAGATGACGGCGGAGGCCGCGCGGCTGTGCTCCAGGAGGCCACCGAGGTACTGGTAGGCGGTCGGCGAGAGCCCCATCGGGTCGCTCGCGTCGTCGAAGAGCGGCTCGTCGCCGGCGGTCCAGAGGCTCTGGTGGAAGTGCATGCCGTTGCCCGTCACCGTGCTGAACGGCTTGGGCATGAACGTGGCGACCATCCCGGCGTCGTGCGCCAGCATGTGGATCATGTAGCGGAAGAAGATGACGCGGTCGGCCGTGGTGAGCGCGTCCGAGTAGTGCCAGTTGTTCTCGAACTGGCCGGTGCCGTCCTCGTGGTCGTTGGCGTAGTTGCCCCACCCGAGGGTGTTGAGGTTGCGCGACACCGTGGAGAGGTGGTCCCACATCCGCGTCAGGCCCTTGACCTCGTAACAGGGCTTCGCCGAGGTGTCGAGCGGGTCGGCGCACTCGAGCCCGCCGTCGGGTCGGCGGCGCAGCAGCGAGTACTCCATCTCGGCACCGGTCTTGAACACCCAGCCGCGCTGCTCGGCGAGCTCGTCGAGCAACCGGCGCAGGATCACCCGCGGCGCGTACGGCCAGGGGCGCCCGTCGACGTAGGGGTCGCAGTGCAGCACCGCGACGCCCGGCTTCCACGGGAGCGGGGTGTACGACGCCGGGTCGGGCACCGCGATGACGTCCGGGTCGGCCGGGCTCTGGCCCAGATCACCCGCCGCGAACCCGGCGAACCCCGCCCCGCCATCCATCAGCAGGTCGAAGCTCGAAGCGGGCACCGCCTTGGCGCACGGCTTGCCGTGGAGGTCGACGAACAGCGCGAGGAAGAACTCGATGCCGTCGTCCTCGGCGCGCCTGCGCAGGTCGCTCCGTGGGTCTCCCATGGCGTCTCCTTCCCTCGCGGCGCCCGTCGAGGGGACCGACATAGGTGTGGACTTAGGACCATTCGTAGGCAACACCGCGGCGCGCAGGAGTGTCAACCCCGTCACACTGCTCCCCCCGGGACGACCGGGGGGCGGGGCCCGGCCGCCGAACCGGTCGAGCGTGGGGGCGGTCGGTAGCCTGGGCCCATGACCCGGCCGGTCACCGCGATCACGCTGACCCAGGCGGTCGCGGACCACCTGCGCCGGCTGATCCATCGTGGGGACGTGGCGCCGGGGGAACGCCTTCCTCCGGAGCGCGAGCTCGCCGA
>JAICLN010000079.1 GCA_025925615.1 Actinomycetospora sp.
CCCGGCGGGCGGCACCCGCACCGGGCCCCGCCCGCCGTCGTCGTGTGTGGGGTCCCGACAGAGCAGCTGAGTACGCCGATGGGAGGCGCCGACGCGGCCGGCGTCGTCGGCGCCGTCCGGAGCTGCGACGCGCCCGGGCGACCCGTGTGTGACGAGCCCGATCGGGTGGGCCCGCCGGCCGCGACGGGCCGGTCGCGGGGCCGTGGAGGCGGCGGTCACGGTCCCGCCCGGCGGCGACGGAGTGTGACGAGCGGACGTCCCTGATGACGAGCACGTATCGCAACGTGATCGACACCGGCCGTGCACGGCACGGGCGTGTGTGATCTCGCCCACAAGGTCACCGAGGGTCGTCGGAGTGATCACCGCCAGGTTCGCAGCGTCGCGATGCGCTCCTCGATCTGCTCGGCCGTGGCGACCGGGGTCGCCGGGCCACCGCAGGCCCGCCGGAGGTCCCCGTGGATGACGCCGTGCGGGGCGCCCGTGCGGTGGTGGTGGGCCGCGACGAGCGTGTTCAGCTCGCGGCGCAGCTCCTTGAGCTTCTCGGCCGCACCGGGCTTCCTCCGGGTGGGCGGCGCCACCGGCGTCGGAACGGCCGACTTCTCCTTCGCCCGTTCGTCGAGCTGCTCGCTCTGGCGCCGCCGCAGCAGTGCCCGCACCTGGTCGGGGTCGAGGAGGCCGGGCAGACCGAGGTAGTCCTGCTCCTCGGCGGAGCCCGAACCGGCCGACGTGCCGAAGGAGGCACCGTCGTAGATGAGCTGGTCGAGCTCGGCGTCCGCCGAGAGCGCCTCGAAGCTGCGCTCCTGCTCGCCCGGCTCGTCCTCGGTGCGGTTGGCGGCCTCGAGCAGCTCGTCGTCCAGGCCCTCCTGGGGGCGGTGGGGCTCGCCGAGCACGTGGTCGCGCTGCAGCTCGAGCTCGCTCGCCAGCCCCAGCAGCGTCGGGACGCTCGGGAGGAACACCGAGGCGGTCTCCCCCGCCCGGCGCGACCGGACGAAGCGGCCGACCGCCTGGGCGAAGAACAGCGGCGTCGACGCGCTCGTCGCGTAGACCCCGACGGCGAGCCGCGGGACGTCGACGCCCTCGCTCACCATCCGCACGGCGACCAGCCACCGTTGCGTCGTCTCCCCGAAGGCGGCGATCCGCCCGGAGGCCTTGGGGTCGTCGGAGAGCACGACGACGGGCTCCTCGCCCGCGACCTGCCCGAGGATCTTCGCGTAGGCCTTCGCCGTGGTGTGGTCGGTGGCGATGACGAGGCCGCCGGCGTCGGGCATCCCGCCGGCGCGCAGTTGCGTCAGGCGGGTGTCGGCGGCCTGCAGGACCGCGGGCATCCAGTCGCCCTTGGGGTCGAGGGCGGTCTTCCACGCCCGCGAGGTGTGCTCGGCCGTGAGCGGCTCCCCGAGGCGGGCCGTCATCTCCTCGCCGGCGCTGGTCCGCCAGCTCGCCTGCCCGGAGTAGGCCAGGAAGACCACGGGACGCACGACGCCGTCGGCCAGCGCGTCCGCGTAGCCGTAGGAGTGGTCGGCCCGCGAGCGCAGCGCCCCGGCGGAGTCGGGCTCGTAGGTGATGAACGGGATGGGGCTGTCGTCCGAGCGGAACGGCGTCCCGGTGAGCGCGAGCCGCCGCGTCGCCCCGCCGAAGGCCTCCCGCGTCGCCTCGCCCCAGCTCTTGGCGTCCCCGGCGTGGTGGATCTCGTCGAAGATCACCAGGGTGCGACGGCCGTCGGTGCGGTTCATGTGGAGCACCGGGTGCGCGGCGACCTGGGCGTAGGTCACGGCGACGCCGTGGAAGTCCGCCGACATCTTCCCGACCGAGTTCGAGTACTCCGGGTCGATCGCGATCCCGACGCGCGTGGCGGCCTGCGACCACTGGTGCTTGAGGTGCTCGGTGGGGCAGACGATCGTCACCGTGTCGACGCTGCGGTCACCCAGCAGTTCGGCGGCGACCTTCAGGGCGAAGGTGGTCTTCCCCGCCCCGGGCGTCGCGACCGCGAGGAAGTCCTTCGGCCGGTCGGCGAGGTAGCGGGTCAGCGCGCGGCGCTGCCACTGGCGCAGGGGTGGTGCGGGCGGTGCCGGTCCGTCCGTCCCGGCTCGCGGGGCGGGGTTCCTGCGGGGCGCGCGCGTGGTCATGACCCTCCGGGGCGGGACGTGGCCAGGGGCACCCGGCGTCGGGCGCCGCGTGGGCGGGGCCGCGGGGACGGCCCGCACGGTGGCGGGGGGCGGTGGGCGGAGGACCGCCCTACTCGTCGTCGCCGCCGCGGGGGAGCTTCGCGAAGATCTCTTTGCACTTCGGGCAGACGGGCGAGCCGGGCTTCGGCGAGCGCGTCACCGGGAAGGTCTCCCCGCACAGCGCGACGACCATCGTGCCGGTCACGGCACTCTCCGCCACCTTGTCCTTGCGGACGTAGTGGAACATCTTCGGGTCGTCGTCCGTCGTGCGGTCCGTGCCCTCCGGGCGGACGTCGGGAAGCACTGCGGTCTGGCTCATGACTCCATGATGCCCCACGGACCCGCGTCCGGTGTGGGCATCCCCGGGGATCCGCCCGACCGCCGGAGCGGGGAGGTCACCCGTCGGTGCCGGTGCGCGGCGGGTCGTGATCCGCGGTGTCCTGCTGCTCCTGACGGGGGCCGTCGGTGCGGTGCGAGCGCGCGTCGAGGACCTGCGCGGCCTCGATGATCCGCGCGTCGCTGACCTCCGGGATCGCGGTGCGCTCGGGCCGGTAGCGGTTGACCTTGCCCGCCTTCTTCGGCAACCGGTCGTTGGCGATCAGCACCGCGACCCACGGCAGCGGCACCGACAGCACGATCAGCCCGACCGCGATCCACGCGTTGCCGAAGGCCATGTAGGACAGGCCCGCCAGCAGCAGGCACGGGATGCGGCACGCCATGAGGATCGAGTACCGCCGCTTGCGCGCGGCGAACTCGTCGTCGAACGAGACCTGGGCCTCGGTGATGAGGACCGGGACGTCGTCGTCACGCCGGCTCACGACACCACCTCCTCTCACCACTGTCCCACTCCGGGTCCCCGCAGGCACGCCGATCACACACGATCGGATCGAGCGTCGGTGCGGCCCCGGACACGCGACGGCCCCCGGGGCGGCGAGAGGTGTCCCGGGGGCCGTCGGCGGGTGCGGTGGTCGAGCTGGTCGGAACGATCACCGCGCGATCGGGAGGGCTCCTCCGGTCCTCCGGCGCCTCGTCGGGTGCGCGGTGGTGGACCGGGGGCGCGGCGACGGAACACCCGCCGTCAGGAGCGCGGGCCCCGCAGCAGCCGCAGCCCGTTGAGCGCGACGAGGATCGTGGACCCCTCGTGCCCCGCGACCCCGAGTGCCAACGGCAGGTGACCGACCAGGTCCCAGGTGACGAGACCCGCGATGAGGACACTCGCGATCGCCAGGTTCGCGACCACGGTGCGGCGGGCCCGGCGCCCGAGGTCGAGCAGCCAGGGCAGCCGCCGCAGGCCGCCGTCGAGCACGACGACGTCGGCGGCCCGGACCGTGAGCTCCACCCCGTGCATCGCGATCCCGACGTCCCCGACCGCCAGCGCCGGCGCGTCGTTCACCCCGTCCCCGACGACGGCGACGGTGCGGCCGGCGGCCCGCAGGTCCTCGACCACCCCGGCCTTGTCCTCGGGGAGCAGGCCCGCCCGGACGTCCACCACACCGAGGCGCTCGGCGACCGCCGCCGCGGCGCGGGGCTGGTCGCCGGTGGCCAGCACCGGGGGGACGGCCGTCCGGGCGGCGAGCCCGGCGACGACGTCGGGCGCCTCGGCGCGGACCGTGTCGGAGAGGACGAGGACGCCGAGCGGCCGGTCCGCGTCGAGGTCGGTGACGACGACGACCGTGTCGCCCCGGGGCTCGGCCCGCGCGACGGCCGACGCGAGGTCCGGCCCGGCGTCCCGTGCGAGGTCGGCGTCCGGCCGGCCGACCTCGACCAGCCGTCCGTCGATTCGCCCCCGCACACCGGCCCCTGCCCTGGCCACGAACCCGCTCACCGGCGGCACGGGCAGGCCCCGCTCGCGGGCCGCGCCCGCCACCGCCCGGCCCAGCGGGTGCTCGCTCGGCCCCTCCACCGCGGCGGCCAGCGCGAGGAGGGCGTCGTCGTCCCCGTCGGCCGCGGTCACCGACACCACCCGCGGGGCGCCGAGCGTGAGGGTCCCGGTCTTGTCGAGCACGACGGCGTCGACCGCGCCGAGCCGCTCCATCACCGGCGCCGAGCGCACGAGCAGGCCCCGGCGCCCGGCGTTCGCCACCGCGGCGAGCAGCGGCGGCATCGTCGCGAGGACCACCGCGCACGGCGAGGCGACGATCATGAAGGTCATCGCGCGGAGCAGGGCCGCGTCGAGCGACGAGCCGGCCAGGAGCGGGACCGCGAACACGGCGAGCGTCACGACGACGACGCCGACCGAGTACCGCTGCTCGACCGTCTCGACGATCCGCTGCGTGCGGGCCTTCGTCCGGGACGCCTCCTCGACCAGCGCCGCGATCCGGGCGACCACCGACTCCGCCGCCGGCCGCACCACCCGCACGCGCAGCGCGCCGCCGCTGGCCACCGTGCCGGCGTAGACCTCGCTCCCGGGCGTCTTCGCCACCGACAGCGGCTCGCCCGTGATGCTCGCCTGGTCGACCTCGGCGGCCCCGGTGACCACGACGCCGTCGGCCGCGATCGCCTCGCCCGGGCGGACCGCGAGCACGTCGTCGACCACCAGCGCCTCGGCCTCGACGTCCTCGCCGTCGTCGTCGTGACCGTCGTGGGCGCGGCACCGCCGCGCCCGGGTCGGCGCCAGGGCCAGCAGGCCCCCGACGGACTCCTCGGTCCGCGCCGTCGCCCACGCCTCGAGCGCCCCCGACGTCGCGAAGATGACGATCAGGAGCGCCCCGTCGACGACCTGCCCGATCGCCGCCGCGCCGAGGGCGGCGACGACCATGAGGAGGTCGACGTCGAGGGTGCGCCCCCGCAGCGCGCGCAGCCCCTCGAGGGCGGGCTCCCACCCTCCGGCGACGTAGCAGACCGCGAGCAGCGGGGCCCACGCCCAGGCCGACACCCCGAGCAGCACCAGCAGGCCCCCGACGAGGAACGTGACGAGCGCGAGGCCGGCCCACCGCGCCTCGGGCAGCCGGGCGAGGGTCGCGAGCGCCGAGGAGCGGCCGGGGGCCGGTGAGGGCGTGGGACCGGCAGCGGTCCGGGTCTCGGTGATCGACACCCCGCCACGGTACACAGACATGAAAGGGCGTTCATACTTTCATGTCTCACCAACCGCTCAGATGAGTACGCTCCCGCCATGGGTCACGGCACCGACGGGACGGTCCCGACCATCGCGTCAGCGCAGGCCGTCGACGCCGTCGCCCGCACCATGCACGCCCTGTCGACGCCCAGCCGGGTGCGCCTGCTCCTGCGGCTGCGCACCGGGCCACGGACGGTGGGCGAGCTGGTCGACGACGTCGCGATGGAGCAGTCCGCGGTGTCCCACCAACTGCGCGTGCTGCGCCACCTCGGGCTCGTCGTCGGCGAGCGCGACGGCCGCCAGATCCGCTACCGGCTGCACGACGACCACGTCGCCCAGCTCCTCGACGAGGCCGTCTTCCACGTCGAGCACCTCACCTCGGGCCCCGGAGACGACTGGGACGGGCGCGGGTCAGAAGAGCCCTGACCGGCCCTCGGGCAGGCCACCTGCCGTCACGGGTGACCTCCGGTCCGGTGAGCACTTTCCGGGGCTATAGCCCCGGAAAGTGCTCACGGGCGCGCAGCGCACCTACAGGCGCAACAGGTAGGTGTCCATGATCCAGCCCTTGCGCTCCCGCAGCTCAGCGCGCCGCCGGAGGATGTCGTCGCGCACGTCGCCGAGCCGACCGCTGATCAGCGCCTCGTCCGGGGTGCCGAGGTAGGCGCCCCAGTAGACGGTCGCGTCGTCGGGGGCGGAGTCGACGCCATGGGAGTCCGCGCCGTCGAGCATGACCACCAGGTCGGCGCGCTCCGTCGGCGTCCCGGCGATCACCTGACGGGCCGGGGTGACCGCCACCGGCCGGCCGGTCCGGGTCATCGTCACCCGGTGGGCCGCGGTGAGCGCCGCGGGCGCGGAGATGCCCGGGATCACCGTCCAGGAGATCGCGACGTTCCCCCGCTCCGCGATCCGCTCGACGGTGTCGACGGTGCCGTCGTAGATCCCCGGGTCCCCCCACGCCAGCAGGGCGACGGACCCGCCGTCGGGAACCTCCGTCGCGATGAGCTCCTCGTAGAGCGCGAGCCGTTCGTCGCGCCACTCCTGGGTCGTCTGCAGGTAGTGGCCCTCCTCGGTGGTCCCCCGCTCGCGGTGGGCGTCCTGCCGGCGCACGACCGTCGCCTGCGGCGCGAACCGGGCCGCGATGTCGGCCCGGGCGTCGGTGAGCTCGTCGGCGGCGCCGCGCTTGGCGAGCAGCAGCACGACGTCGACGGAGCCGAGGACCTCGACGGCGTCGAGGGTGAGGTGTCCCGGGGAGCCGGCGCCGATGCCGACGACGTGCACGGTGCGCATGACGACATCCCACCACCGACGCGCCGGAGGACGATGGCACCGTGTTGCACACGACGACGACGCCCTCCGCCCGGCGGCGCGCGTTCCGAGACGGCCTGCAGTCGGACCGGCTGCTGCGGCTGCCCGGCGCCCCGAACCCGTTGGGTGCGCGCATGATCGCCGAGGCCGGGTTCGAGGGCGTCTACGTCTCGGGGGCCGTGGTGGCGGCTGACCTCGCGCTGCCCGACGTCGGGCTCACGACGCTCACCGAGGTCGCGTCCCGGACCGCCCAGATCACCCGCGTGACCGACCTCCCCGTGCTCGTCGACGCCGACACCGGCTTCGGTGAGCCGCTCTCGGCCGCCCGCACGGTGCAGCTGCTCGAGGACGCCGGCGCCGCGGGCTGCCACGTCGAGGACCAGGAGAACCCGAAGCGCTGCGGGCACCTCGCGGGGAAGCACGTGCGCCCGGTCGCGGAGATGGTCCGCACCGTCCGGGCCGCGGTGGGCGGTCGTCGTGACCCGACTTCGTCGTCTGCGCGCGCACCGACGCCGCCGCCGTCGAAGGGCTCGACGCGGCGCTCGACCGCGCGAAGGCCTACGTCGACGCGGGCGCGGACATGGTCTTCGCCGACGCGGTGTCCGGCCCGGCCGACATCGAGCGGGTCCGGGCCGGCCTGGAGGTCCCGCTGCTCGTGAACATGACCGAGTTCGGCCGCAGCGAGCTGCTCTCGGTCGCGCAGCTCGCGGACCTCGGCGTCGACGTCGTGATCTACCCGGTCACCCTGTTCCGGCTCGCGATGGGCGTGGTGGCCGACGGGCTGCGCACCCTCGCCGACGAGGGCACCCAGACCGGTCTGCTCGAGCGGATGCAGACCCGCGAGCAGCTCTACGAGGTCCTCGACTATGACGCCTACGCCGCGTTCGACGAATCCGTGGCCGGCTTCCGGTAGCCCGCGCTCGGCCGGGCGCGAGGCGAGCGCGGCGGCTGGGCGCACCACGCTCGTCGGGTGGCTGAGGCGTCGCGTGCCGTCGGCCCAACTCTGCTCGACGGCGTATGCGGTCCGGTCGCGTCGGGGCAGCCGCTGCCACGACCGACGACGATCGAGGTGAGCGATGTCCGAGGACACTGCCCAACAGGAACAGAGCGACGGTGGGGCCCCTGCCGTCCAGGACCAGGGAACGGGCCAGGGCGGCGGCAACACCCGGGGGGGCGGGGACGACGGCAGCCCGGACGTCTACCTGGACGTGCCGGTGCTGCAGGTCGACGAGATCGACCTCGAGGTCGAGGACCTGCGCGCGCACGTGTCGCTGCAGGCCGAGGTGCTCGACCTGGTGAAGCTCAACGTCGGCGTCGACGCCTCGCTGGGCCGCGTGAAGCTCGGCATCCGGGGCGTCAATGCGCAGGCGACGCTGAAGGTCCGGCTCGACGAGGTCGCGGGGATCGTCGACCGGGTGCTGGACACCATCGACCGGAACCCCCAGATCCTCGAGCACGTGACCCGAGGGCTCGGGCAGGCCACCGAGGAGGTGGGCTCGGGCGCGGGTCACGCGGTCGAGCAGCTCGGTGGCGGCGCGAGCGACGCGGTGTCCGCGGTGGGCTCCGGCGCCGGGACGGCCGCGGGTGAGCTGGGACGGGGCGCCGGCGAGGCGGTGTCGGACGTCGGCGAAGGCGCCGGCGAGGCGGTGTCCGACGTCGGCGAGGGCGCCGGCGAGGCGGTGTCGGACGTCGGCGAAGGGGCCGGCGAGGCGGTGACGGAGGTCGGCGAAGGGGCCGGCGACGCCGTCTCGGACGTCGGCGAAGGGGCCGGCGACGCGGCCTCCCAGGCCGGCGCCGGTGGCGAAGCGATCTCGGGTGCCGCACAGGGCGCCGGCGAGGTGGCGACGGGGGCCGGGGACACCGTCTCCGAGGTGGGCGACACCACCAGCCGGCTCGTCGACGTGGTCGCCGACGCGTCGGGCAACGGCGACACCCACACCGACGCCGACACCGACGACGTCGAGGACGCCGAGGACACCGAGGACACCGACACCGACACCGAAGACGCCGAGGGCGGCGACACCGAAGACACCGAGGACACCGACGCCGAGGACACCGAGGACACCGAGGACACCGACGCCGAGGACACCGACGCCGAGGACACCGACGCCGAGGACACCGACGCCGAGGACACCGAGGACTCCGACGAGGACTCCGAGGACCTCGAGGAATCCGACGCTGAGGACTCCGACGGTGACGACTCCGACGACGAGGCCCCGGACGCGGACTCCGAGGACGAGGACGAGGCCGCGGACGAGGCCGCGGACGCCGCCGACGACGACGAGAGCGCCGACGACGACGCCGCGACCGCCCAGGACTCGTCGACGACCTCCGCCGAGGACGCGGTGGACACCGAGGTCGACCCTCCGGACGAGGACGCGGGACCGGTCCGGCGAGCCGCGACCGGGCGGCGGGCCCGGACGGCGAGCGCGTCCGAGGGGCGGCGCAGCGAGCGGCAGGAGCGCAGCGAGCGGCAGGAGCCGGAGCGGCGATCGACCGGCCGCCGCAGCAGCTCCGGCTCGCAGCAGCGGGCCGGCGACCAGGACGAGGCTCCGGCCCGGCCCCGTCGGGCGACGCGCGCACCGCGTCGCAGGAGCGGCGACTCGTGAGCTGGCTGTCGTTCCGCAGCTCGGTGGCCGCGGAGGAGATGACGTTCGGCGAGGTCGACGGCGACGAGATCGTCTTCTCCGGTGACGCCTCCGCGGACTCGTGGTCGCGCACCCGTCGTCGGAACCTACCGCCCGCGGTGAGCCCGCACACGACCTACCGCGACGTCCGCATCGACCTCGAGATCGAGTCGTAGGTGCCTCCGGCTCGTGTGCACGTTCCGGGGGGATAACCCCGGAAAGTGCTCACGAGCGCGCAGCGCACCTACGACTTCGCGGCCGCCTTCTCCTTCGCCGCCTTCTTGGCCGCCTGCTTGAAGTCGCGGACCTCGGCGAGCGTGGTGGGGTCGACGACGTCGGCGATGGAGCGCCGGGAGCCCTCGTCGCCGTAGGAGCCGGCGGCGTCGCGCCAGCCGTCGAGCTCCAGCCCGCACTGCTTGCCCAGCAGTGCGGTGAAGATCTGCGCCTTCATCTTCCCCCACCCGGGCAGGGCGTTCAGCCGGCGGAAGACGTCGTCCCCGTCGGCGGCTTCGGTCCAGATGCGCGTGACGTCGCCGTCGTAGTCCTCGACGATCGCCCGGCACACCTCCTGCACCCGCTCGGCCATCGACTTCGGGTACCGGTGCAGCGCCGGCGGGCCGGTGAACGCGGCGACGAGCTCGTCGTGGTCGTACTCGGCGATCTTCTCGGCGGTGATCTCGCCGATCCGCTCGGTCAGCAATGCCGGGCCGGCGAACGCGCGCTCCATCGGGAACTGCTGGTCGAGCTGCATCCCGATCAGCAGGGCGAGCGGGTTCTGCGAGAGGACCGCGTCGGCGTCCGGGTCCTGGGCGAGGGTCAGGGTCGGCACGAGCGCCAGCCTACGACGCCGGGTCCGCGACCAGGAGCTTCGTCAGGACCGCGAAGCGCAGGTCCGGGTCGTGCGGGAAGCCGACGCCGGGCTCGCCGTAGGGGAACGGGCGGGTCTCGCCGGTCCGCACGTAGCCGCGGCGCTCGTACCAGGCGATGAGCTCGACGCGCCGGTCGATGACGCACAGCTCCATCGTCGACGCCCCGGCGGAGCGCGCGTGCTCCTCGGCGGCCGCCTGCAGCGCCTTCCCGAGCCCGGTGCCCTGGGCGCGCGGGCTCACCGCGAACATCCCGAACGACGCCGTGTCCTCCCCCGCCCGGTGGGTCACCGCGGCGCACCCGTCGTAGGGACCCGCGACGAGCAGGGTGATGGCAGGGTCGGCCAGGTCGGCGGCGAGCAGCTCGCGGGTGGTCCGCGGGCCGTCGATCAGCTCGGCCTCGGTGGTCCAGCCGCTCTGCCCACCCTCGCCGCGGTAGGCGGCGTGGATCAGCTCGAGCAGCGGGTCCACATCCTGCGCGACGGCGGGCCGGACGGTGAGCGGAGCGGCGGTCACGCCCGCGATCCTGCCTCCTCGGACTCGATCTGGCCCAGCCCCCGGTCGACGTCGGCGGCGGTCCGCGGGATCACCGGCAGCCCGCGGGCCCACAGCGAGATCCCCCGGCGGCGGATGGCGAGCGCGACCCGCTGCGTGACGAACGGGTGCCGGAGCAGGGACCGCACCACCGCGCGCGTCGTCACCGGGCGCCGCGTGCCGTGCATCGTTGCGACGAAGGCCGTGGTGAGCCCACCGGCCTCGTCGGGACGACGCAGCACGACGGTCGCCGCGAGCGACTCCCCCGGCTCCGGGACCTTCATCCGGTACTCGCCGTCGACCGGGAAGAACGGCGAGACGTAGAACGCCTTGTCGACGCGGGCGCGGCCGGCGTCGTCCACGTCGAGCAGGTAGTGATGGCGCCCGCCGTAGGTGTTGTGCACCTCGGCGACGACGGCCGTGAGCGCCCCGGCGTCGTCGTGGCACCAGTACAGGGTGATCGGGTTGAAGACGTACCCGAGGGTGCGCGGGTGCGCGAGCATGAGCACCTGCGCCGGGCGGGGGCGGCCGCTCGCGGCGAGGAACGCGTCGAGGTTCTCGCGGATGGAGCGGTCAGGGCGTCCGAGGTGGTCGGCGCCGCGGAAGGCGATCCCCGGCAGGCGCGGCAGCTCGTCGAGGTCGACGAGCCAGAGGTACAGGCGGTGGGTGAACGCGTCGTCGAGCGTCTGGGAGCGGCGGTGGGCGACGACGACGTCGTAGAGAGCCGTCACCACTCCACCCCGAACGACGCCGCCGCCCGCACCCCGGAGGCGCAGCCGTCCTCGTGGAAGCCCCAGCCGTGGTAGGCGCCGGCGAAGGCGATCCGGCCGTCGTTCAGCTCCGGCAGCCGCTTCTGGGCCGCGACCGAGGCGGGCGTGTAGGCGGGGTGCTCGTAGTCCATCCGCGCGATCACCGTCGACGGATCGACGCGGTCCGTGGCGTTCAGGGTGACGACGTAGGTCCGGGGGCCGTCGAGGCGCATCAGCCGGGTCATGTCGTAGCTGACGAGCACGCGGTCGTCGCCGGGGACGCGCAGCAGGTTCCACGACGCCCGGGCGCCGGCGGCCCGCGGCAGGACCGAGGTGTCGGTGTGCAGCCAGGTCTCGTTCGCCGAGTAGGTGAACGCGCCCAGCAGCTCGCGCTCGGGCACCGTGGGGGCGGACAGCAGCGACAGCGCGGTGGGGGCGTGCGTGGCGACGACGACCCGGTCGAACGGGTGCGCCGCGTCCGCGTCGTCGCGGATCTCGAACCCCTCGCCGTCGCGGGTCACCGCCCGGACCGGGGTGGACACCTCGACCGCGGTCAGGCCCTTCACCACGCGCTCGACGTAGCGCGCCGAGCCTCCGACGACGGTCTTCCACTGGTGCGAGCCGCCGACCGAGAGCAGGCCGTGGTTGGCGAGGAACGCGAACAGGTAGCGGGCCGGGTACTGCATCGACAGTTCGGCGCCGGACGACCAGACCGCGGAGACCACC
>JAICLN010000362.1 GCA_025925615.1 Actinomycetospora sp.
GCCGCCGTCGGCGAGGTCGTCGCGGGCGACGCCGGTGATCGTCGCGTAGCGCAGCGCCATGCTCCGGACGGACTCGGCGACCCGCCGCGGCTCGTCGCGGTCGAGGGCCTCAGGGCGACCGGTGTCGATCTGGCAGAAGTCGCAGCGCCGCGTGCACTGGTCGCCACCGATCAGGAAGGTGGCCTCGCGGTCCTCCCAGCACTCGTAGATGTTGGGGCACCCCGCCTCCTCGCAGACGGTGGCGAGGCCCGCGGAGCGCACCATGCCCTTGAGCTCGGAGAAGTTCGGGCCGGTCTGCACCCGGGTGCGGATCCAGTCGGGCTTGCGCTCGATGGGTGTCTGCGCGTTGCGGACCTCGAGGCGGAGCAGCTTGCGTCCCTCGGGGGCGGTCGCGGGTCCGGTCGTCGTGGTCACGGGCCCGAGTTTACGCGCGCTAGCCCGTGAGGCTGATCAGTCGTGGACGTCCGAGTCTTCACCGAGCCGCAGCAGGGGGCCACGTACGAGGACCTCGTCCGTGTCGCCCGCTGTGCCGAGGATGCGGGCTACGACGCCTTCTTCCGGTCGGACCACCTGCTCGCGATGGGGGACTCGTCGGGGCTGCCCGGCCCGACCGACGCGTGGGTCACGCTGGGCGCGCTGCCCGGGAGACGACGACGATCCGGCTCGGCACGCTGATGACGGCGGCGACGTTCCGGTACCCCGGGCCGCTCGGCGTGGCCGTCGCCCAGGTGGACCAGATGTCCGGCGGGCGGGTCGAGCTCGGCCTCGGGACCGGGTGGTACGAGGCCGAGCACCGCGCCTACGGCATCCCGTTCCCGTCGCTCGCGGACCGCTTCGGGATGCTCACCGAGCAGCTGGAGGTGCTCACCGGCTCGACCTGTCGGACCTCGACCACCTGGAGTTCGTCGCCGCACACGTGGCGCCGGCGCTGGCGGCCTAACGGCCCGCGAGCATCTCCACGGCGACCCCGCCGACGGTGGTGGTGCCGGGCCGAGCCAGCGTGTGGTCGCTCACCGGCAGGTCCCCGGCGCACGCCGCCAGCACGGCGTCGCGCACGGCCGGCCGGATCTCGTCGACGGTGACGTGGCGGCCGAGCTCGACCGAGAGGCTCGTGACGCCGGCGTCGGCGATCCCGCAGGGCACGATCGCGCCGAACGCGGTGAGGTCGGGGTCGGCGTTGATCGCGAACCCGTGCAGCGTCACGCCCCGGGCCACCCGCACCCCGATCGCGGCGATCTTGCGCTCGGGCCGCCCCGCCCCCGCGGCGAGCCACACCCCGGAGCGTCCGTCGACGCGCCCGGTCTCCAGCCCGTAGCCCGCGCACACTCCGATGAGCGCCTCTTCCAGGCGGCGGACGTGGGCGACGACGTCGAACGGCCGGGCCAGCTCCAGGATCGGGTAGCCGACCAGCTGCCCGGGCCCGTGCCAGGTGATGCGCCCGCCGCGGTCGACGTCGACGACCGGGGTGCCGTCGGCCGGGCGGTCCTCGGGCTGGGTGCGCCGGCCCGCGGTGTAGACGCTGGGGTGCTCGAGGAGCATGAGGACGTCGGGTCCGGTCCCGTCGACGCGGGCGGCGGCGTGGGCGCGCTGCTGCTCCCAGGCCTGCGTGTACTCGACGGTGCCCAGCTCGAGGACCTGCATCGGGTCGCTGCTCGCGCGATGGGAGCCCATGCGCTCGACGCTACTCGGCCCGCGCGACGACGGGGCTTTCCTGTCACTGGATGCAAGCAGTCAGGGGAGCACGCCGATAGGGCTCCGCTGGCATTCCGGGCGGGTCAGCCGAGCCGGGCCAGCGCCGCCTCCGCGGTCCGGCGGCCGCTGACGAGGGCGCCCTGGGTCGAGGGGGAGTCCCGGTGGTCCCCGGCCACGAACAGGCCGTCGCCGAGGTCGACCGGGCGGCGCAGGCGCGGCGGGGTGGGGGGCGGGGTGGCCGGCAGCGCGTGCGGGACGGAGACCGTGCTCAGGTGCTCCCACGAGGCCGTCCCGACGCCCCAGATCCGCTCCAGCTCGGCCCGCAGCCGCGGTTCGGGCAGCGGGTCGGGGCCGAGGACGGTGGAGACGACCAGGTGGCGGTGGTCCGGGGAGTAGGAGGGTGCCGCGGCCGTGAGCACGACCGTGTTGACGATCGGGCCGCCCGTCCCGTCGAGGTGCAGGAGCGGTCGACGGGTCGGTGGGGTGTCGGTGACGTGGTAGTGGCTGGTCAGCGCGAGCGGGCGCGGCGCCTCGACCCGGCCGCCGAGCAGCCCGGCGGCGTCGGTGCCCTCGGCCGCCACGATCACCGCGCCGGCCCGCACCCGGCCGCGCTCGGTCTCGACGTCCACGCCGGAGCCCGACGGGGTCAGCGCGCCCACCCGCGTCGTCAGGTGCACCGTCCCGACGGGGAGGCGCGCGGCGAGCTGGGTGGGGACGGCGCCGATGCCGCGCGAGGGCAGCGTCAGGTCGCCGAGCGCGAAGGTGCGCCAGAACAGCGACACCACCCGCGACGACGTCGCGAGCTCGGCGTCCCCGAGCACGCCGGACAGGAACGGGCGCAGGAACTTCTCGGCGGCTCCGCCGGCCAGCCCGAAGCGGGCCAGGTCCTCCACGGCCGACCGCTCGGGCGCGCGGGCCTGGCGGGACGGCGGCACGAGGAGCGCCCGCAGTGTGTAGGCCGCGATGCCGAGCTTCTCCCGCGGCCCGAGCAGGGTGCTCAGCGCGGTGCGCGCGGCCCACGTCGGGCGGCGGCGGGGGTCGGCGAGGCGGTGCAGCACCCCGTCCTCGGTCCGCACGGCCGCGCCGGGCACGAACGAGCGCAGGTCGAGGGCCTCGAGGTCGACGGCGGCCCGGAGCGCCGGGTAGGAGGTGTTGAGGATCTGGAAGCCGCGGTCGACGAGGAACCCGTCGACGAGGTCGGTGCGCACCCGGCCGCCGACGCCGTCCGAGGCCTCGCACACCACCACCGAGCGGCCGGCGCGCGCCACCGTCCGGGCGGCGTTCAGACCGGCCAGACCGGCACCGACGACGAGGACGTCGACCGCGTCCGGCAGCCCGGGCGCACTCGTCACGGGTCAGCCGTCCAGCACCGCGGAGAGCGCGGCGTGCGCGGTCGTGTGCGAGAAGCGGTAGCCCTCGCGCTCGAGCACGCCCGGCAGCACCCGCTGGCTGACCAGCACGCCCTCGTCGGCGAACTCCCCGAGCACGGCCCGCATCGCGAAGCCGGGCACGATCCACGGGGCGGGCCGGTGGATGACCGAGGCCATGACCTTCACGAACTCGCGGCAGGTCACCGGCGCCGGGCCGGTGGCGTTGAGCGGCCCGACGACCGAGTCGTGCTCCAGCGCCCAGGTGATCGCGCCGACCTCGTCGTCGAGGCTGACCCA
>JAICLN010000188.1 GCA_025925615.1 Actinomycetospora sp.
CCGCTGGGCCCCGACGACGGCCCGCAGGACTGGTTCGTCCACGCCTACCTGGACGGGTCCGGGGACGCGGTCTTCGTCGGAACCGGGGTGAAGGAACGGTCCTACCCGGCCCACGCCGGCCTGACCAGCCTCGGGCGGGTCGAACCGTGGCCCGGGCTCGCCGACACCGCCACCGGGTTCCTGCGCCGCGCCGGGTACCGGGGCGTCGTCGACCTCGACCTGCGCGTCGACCCCCGCGACGGCGAGGCGAAGCTGCTCGACGCGAACCCGCGGTTCGGCGCCCAGTTCCGGGTGTTCCGCGGCGCGCGCGGCGTCGACGTCGCGGTGGCCGCCCACCTCGACCTCACCGGCCGGGGCGTGCCCGATGACCCGCCGCTGCCGCGCCGGTTCGTCGTCGAGCCCTACGACCCCGTCGCGGCGCTGACCCACCTGCGCCGAGGAGAGCTCGACGCGCGGGGATGGGCCACCTCGCTGCGGGGGATCGACGAGCCCGCCTGGTACGCCGCCGACGACCCGCTGCCCTTCGCGCTCATGGCCGCGCGCACGGCCACCGAGACCTCCCGGCGCGGTGTCGCCGGGCTCGCCCGGGCCCTCCGGCCGGCGCACCGCACAGCCACATCCGTCGTCGGCGCACGAATCACTGGGGAGGACACCACCATGCAGGACCGCACCGATGTCGTGATCATCGGCGCCGGCCCCTACGGTCTGTCACTCGGGGCCCACCTGGCCCCGACCGGGCTACGGGTCCGACAGTTCGGCACCGCCATGCAGGCCTGGAAGACGATGCCGAAGGGGATGTTCCTCAAGTCGCAGGGGTTCGCGTCGAGCCTCTCCGACCTCCGGGGCACCCACACCCTCGAGGCGTACTGCCGTCGGACCGAGACGCCCTACGCCGATTACGGGGTGCCGGTCGCGCTCGACACGTTCGTCGCCTACGGGGAGTGGTTCGCCCGCGAGCTCCTGCCCGACCTCGAGGACACCTCGGTGGTCGGACTGGCCCAGGACGAGCACGGTTTCCGGGTGGAGCTCGCCGACGGGGAGGTCGTGCACGCCCCTCGCGTGGTCGTCGCGGTCGGCCTCACCGGCGCCGCGGCGTTGCCCCCGGAGCTGGCGGGCCTGCCCGCCCGGCTGGTCTCGCACACCAGCCACAAGAGCGACATGGCCGAGTTCTCCGGCCGCCGGGTCGTCGTGCTCGGTGCGGGGCAGGCCGCGCTGGAGAGCGCGGCCCTGCTGAACGAGGCCGGCGCGGACACCCGCCTGGTGGCACGGGCGGAGCAGATCGCCTGGAACGGTGCGCCGCTCGCCGCGCATCGGTCGCTCTGGCGGCGGCTGCGTGAGCCCGAGGCGCCACTCGGTTCCGGCTGGGGCACCTGGTTCTACTCCAACCGGCCCGACCTCTACCATCGCCTGCCCACCGCTGTGCGGTTGTCGCGGGCCCGCTCGGCGCTCGGTCCCGCCGGGGCCTACTGGCTGCGCCCACGCGTCGAAGGCGTCGTGCCGATCCTCACCGGGCACCGCCTCGCGGGCGCGGAGATCGACGGCGACGAGGTGCGCCTGGACCTGCGCGACGCGTCGGGCCGGCAGCGGGTGCTGCACGCCGAGCACGTCCTGGCGGGCACCGGCTACCGGATCGACCTGTCCCGGATCGGCTTCCTCGACGAGTCCCTGCGGAGGCGAATCCTCACGCTCGCGGGCACTCCATCGGTCACCGCGGATTACTGCACCTCGGTGCCCGGGCTGTACTTCTGCGGGCCCGCGGTCACGCCGAGCTTCGGCCCGGTGATGCGCTTCGCCTACGGCTCCGCGTACGCCGCGAAGGCGGCCGCCGCCAGCATCGTCGCCTCGACGCGCACGCCGGCGCCGGTGGCGTGATGACGGCCGCCCCGGAGGAGACGGCGGCGCGGCGGGTGCCGCGCGCGTCGCTCCGCGCGCCCGCCCGGGGCGACGGGGCCGCCGTGCTGGTCGGGTGTCTCGACGGTGCGGCGGGCGCGCTCGCCGCCGCGCTCGTCGGGCTGCCCGGCGTCCTGTCCATCGGCTACGGCCTGGCGGTGGTCGTCCTGCTCGCCCTCGACGGCGCGTACCGCCCGCGGATCAGCACGTTCGTCGGGACGCGGGCACCACGGCTGGCGGGCGCGACGATCCTCCCGCTGCCCCTCCTGGTCCTGCTCGCGGCCGGGCGGGTGGCGCCGTGGGTGCCCGTGGCGGCCGTCGCGGTGGCGGCGGTGCTGGTGTCCGTCGCGCGCGTCGGCGTCGGCGCGGCGCAGCGGCGACGCCGCCGCCACGGACGGGGCGAGCCCGTCCTGGTCGTCGGGGCGGGGCCGACCGGCCGCCGTCTGGTCGCGGTGATGCGGGCGCGACCCGAGCTGGGGCTCGACCCGGTCGGGGTCCTGGACGACACCGAACCGGCCGGGGAGGAGGGACCGGACGGCGTGGTGTGGCGGGGGCCGGTGGCCGATCTCCCCGACCTCGTGCGGCGCCACGGCGTCCGGCGCGTGGTGGTGGCGCGCGCCGCCGGGGAGGATGCCGACCACGCGGACGGTCATGCGGTGTCGGACGGCCTGGAGGGCGCCCTCTACGCCGCGCGGGTGGCGGGCGCCCGGGTGTGGGTGGTGCCGCGCCTGCCGCGCACCGGCCTCGACGTGCCGCTCGGACACCTCGACGACCTGTGGGGCACGACGCTCGTCCCCCTCCGCCCGGTCGCGCGCGAGGTCTCCGTCACGGCGTGCCTGCACCGGGCGGGCGAGCTGCTGCTCGCGACCGTGCTGATCGTGGTGACCGCGCCCCTCGTCCTGGTGGCCGCCGCCCTCGCGGGGCCCGGTCGGCTCGCCGGCCCCGGCCCGGCCTTCTTCCGTCAGTGGCGGGTCGGCCGGGCGGGCGCGCCCGTCCGCGTGGTCAAGGTGCGGACCGTCGCGGGGGACGGCGACGGCGGGTGGGCGGTCCCCGAGGCACGGGTGACGGCCTGGGGACGGCTGCTGCGCCGGACCCACGTCGACGAGCTGCCCCAGTTGCTCGGCGTCCTTCGGGGCGACCTCGCCCTGGTCGGGCCCCGTCCCGAGCGCGCCGTGTTCGCCGCCGTGTTCGCGCGCACCGTCCCCGGCTACCTCGACCGCCTGCGCGTCGGGGCCGGCCTGACCGGATGGGCCCAGGTGCACGGGCTCTGCGGGGACACCTCGGTGCCCGACCGGGCCCGCTTCGACTCCCAGTACGTCGCCTACCGGTCGGCCTGGCTCGACACCGTGATCCTGCTCCGCACCCTCGTCGCCCTACCCGCCGCGTCCCCCCGTGACCCGGCCGGAACGCCCGACACCCTCGGAGGTCGTCCGTGAAGGTCCTGCACGTCATCACCGGTCTCGGCGTCGGTGGCGCCGAGCTCCAGCTGCGCTCCCTGCTGCGGCACACCCGCCACGAGGCCGACGTCGTCACGCTCTACAACCCCGGCCCGGTGGCGGACATGATCGTCCGCGACGGCGGTCGGGTGCGCGACCTGGGGATGACCCGCAACACCGAGGTCCCCGTGCTGCTCCACCTCGCCGCGCTCATGCGCCGGGGGCGCTACGACGTGGTGCACGTCCACCTCTACCGCTCCTGCATCTACGGCCGCCTGGCCGCGCGCCTGGCCGGGGTCCCGATCGTGGTCACCACCGAGCACTCGATCGGGGAGACCCATCTCGAGCGGCGGCGGATGACGACCGGCGTCCGCACGCTCTACCTCGCCAGCGACGTCTGCTCCGACGTCACCATCGCCGTCTCTCCCGCCGTCCGGGACCGGCTGGTGCGGTGGGGGGTCCCGGCCCGCAAGATCGAGATCATCCCGAACGGCCTCGACCTCGACCGCGTCGCCGCCGACCCGGTCGCCGGCGCCGAGGTCCGCGACCAGCTCGAGCTGCCCGCCACGGCCACCGTGATCGGCGTGCTCGGGCGGCTCGATCCCAACAAGCGGTTCGACATGGTGATCTCGGCCGCGGCTCCGCTGCTCGGCCCGACCGTCCGGCTCCTCGTGGTGGGCGACGGGGAGGAACGGGCCCACCTGGAGGCGGTCGCCCGCGCCAGCGGCGCGGCACCGTGGGTGACGTTCGCCGGTGAGCGCCACGACGTGGCCGCCGTCCTGTCCGCGCTCGACCTCTTCGTCGCGAGCTCCGAGCAGGAGACGTTCGGGCTGTCCGTCCTCGAGGCCCTCACGAACGGGGTCCCGGCCCTCTACACGACCTGCCCCGCACTCGACGGGATCGCGACCGACCGTGCCCACCAGGTGCCCGGGGAGGTGGCCGGGATGCGGGAGGCGATCGCCGAGGAGCTCGCCTCGCCGCGGCCCCGTCGGGGCGAGCCGGCCGTGATGGCGCACTACGGGATGAGCGCGGTCGCCGACCGGATCGACGGCCTCTACGAGCGACTCGACGCGCAGCGCCGTCCGCTCGCGGGCGTCACCGAGGTGCTCGGGGACGTGGTCCCGGCGCCCCGGCCGGCCGACGCCCCGGTACCGCGGACCCTGGTGGGAGGCGCGTGATGCGCGCGCTCGTCACCGGTGCGGCCGGGTTCATCGGCTCCCACCTCGTGGAGCATCTCCTCGGGTCCGGGCACGAGGTCGTCGCGCTCGACGACCTGTCCACCGGCTCGCCCGACAACCTGCGCGGGGTGGCGGACGACCCCGCCCTGGCCTTCCACCGCGGCTCGGTGCTCGACGCGGAGCTGGTCGACGACCTCGTCACCGGCGTCGGTACCGTCTTCCACCTCGCGGCCGCCGTCGGGGCGTTCGTCGTGCGCGACCGCACCGTCGAGGGCATCCGGGTCAACGTGCACGGCACCGACACCGTGCTCGAGGCCGCCCGCAGGCACGGTGCCCGCCTCCTCGTGGCCTCCAGCAGCGAGATCTACGGCAAGAACACCAAGGTCGGGCTCCGGGAGGACGACGACCGCGTCGTCGGCTCACCCCTCATGCACCGGTGGTCCTACTCCGAGGCCAAGGCGCTCGACGAGAGCCTCGTCGCCGCGTCGGTCGAGGCCTTCGGGATGCACGGGGTGATCGCGAGGCTGTTCAACACCGTCGGGCCGCGCCAGACCGGTCAGTACGGGATGGTGGTGCCCCGCTTCGTCGGGCAGGCCCTGGCGGGCGATCCGCTCACGGTGTTCGGCACCGGCGAGCAGATCCGCTGCTTCTGCCACGTGCTGGACGTGGTCCCGGCCCTGGTGGCGCTCGCCGCCTGCGACGAGGCATCCGGACGTGCGGTGAACATCGGCCGATCCGAGCCGATCACGATCGCCGGACTCGCGGCACGCGTCATCGAGCGCACCGGCTCCTCGAGCTCGATCGTCCGGCGGACCTACGAGGAGATCTACGGACGCGGGTACGAGGACCTCCAGCGACGGGTGCCCGACTGCGGCCTCGCCGAACGGCTGCTCGGGTTCCGACCCGCGCGGGACCTCGACGACGTCATCGACTCCGTGGTGGCCGACCAGCTCGGGCGTCGTGCGGCCGTGACGTCCGCATGACGTCACCCGACGCCCGCCCCATCGACTCCGAGAGGAGGCGCACGCATGCCGCTCCACCGAGCCGGCGGCCCCGGCTCCTGCTCCTCACGCTCGCGCTGGCGGCGGTCGTCGCCGGCGTCGCGGGGGTGGCCGCCGTGAGCGACGGCAGCGGTGGACCCCACGGGTCGGGAGCCCTGCCGACCGCTTCCGCCACGCCCGCCCGCGACACGGTGATCGCCGCCATCCCGTACTGGAACCTCGGTCCCGGTGCGTCCTCGGTCGAGGCCAACCACCAGGTCGTCGACGAGATCTCGCCGTGGATCTACACCATCGGCCCGAACGGCAGCGTCGTCTCGGCGGTGCCACCGCAGGACACGGCGACGGCGAGCGCCACCATGGCGAAGCTCCGTCTCCTCGGCGTGCCGCTCATGCCCAGCGTCTCCAACATGGTCGGCGGGAACTTCTCCTACGACGCCGTGGCCCCGATGCTGCACGACCCGGCGACGATGTCCCGCAACATCTCCTCGATCACCCAGCTCGCGGTCTCCCAGAGCTACGCCGGGATCGACCTGGACTACGAGGAGTTGCAGGCGGGCGATCGGGAGGCCTTCTCCTCCTTCGTCACCCAGCTCGCCGACTCGCTGCACGCCGCCCACAAGACGCTGTCGGTGGCGGTGTTCGCGAAGGTCGACGACGCGGGCGACGATCCGCGCAACGTCGCGCAGGACTACGCCGCGATCGGGGTGGCCGCCGACGAGGTACGGCTGATGACCTACGACTACCACTGGGAGTCCTCGCCCCCCGGCCCGATCGCGCCCGCCGGTTGGGTGCACGACGTCCTCGCCTACGCGACGACCGTGATCCCGCCACAGAAGCTCGTGGTCGGGCTCGACCAGGCCGGCTACGACTGGGTCGGGAAACGGGGCACCACGATCTCCTTCACCCAGGCGATGTCGCTGGCCTCCCAGCACGGAGTGGCCGTGCAGTGGGATCCGCTCAGCCAGTCGCCCTGGTTCCGCTACACCGCGGCGAACGGCACCCAGCACGAGGTGTGGTTCGAGAACGCCGCCAGCGCCGACGCCAAGCGCGCCATCGCCGACTCCTTCGGCGTGCACGCGGTCTTCCTCTGGATGTACGGCCCGCCCGACCCGGGGCTGTGGACCGACCTGGCCCAGCACCCACAGCCACCACCTACCTCCGGAGGTCCCGGATGATTCCTGTCTGGCTGCTCGCCCTGGGCATCGTCGGGCTGAACGTGACGATCTGGGGACTCATCGGGCTCTGTCGGCTCGTGGACGAGCGCCCGCTCGCCGCGTGGCGACGCCGCCGTGCCCGTCGACGCACGGAACGCCGCGACGGGTGGGGGAGCGCGACCGAGGTCGCCGCGCCCGTCCCGGTGCCCGACCTCTCGCAGGTCGCCGTGCTCATGCCGGCGCACAACGAGGAGGTGGTTATCGCCTAGAGTCTCGCGGCTATCACCGCGCTCGTCCCCGCACACCAGGTCCACGTCGTCTCCGACGGTTCCACCGACCGGACGGTGGAGCTCGCGGAGGCGGCCGGGGTGAACGTCATCTCGACCGCCACGAACATCGGGAAGGCCGGCGCGCTCGAGGAGGCGATCGAGCGGTTCGGGCTGGTCGAGGGCTTCGACTACGTCCTGCTGCTCGACGCCGACACCCGCGTCCAGCCGGGGTACTTCGAGGCCGCGCTCCCGCTGTTCACCGACGACGGCGTGGCCGCGGTCGCGGGCGCGGTGCGCAGTGCCTGGGACGGGCGCCGCCTCTCGCTCATCGGCAAGATCGTGGCCTGTCACCGCCAGCGCATCTACACGCTGACCCAGCGACTGATCAAGTACGGCCAGACCTGGGCCCGGATCAACGCGACCCACATCGTGCCGGGCTTCGCGAGCATGTACCGGACGCGGGTCCTGCCCGAGATCGACATGAACCCGCCCGGGCTCGTGATCGAGGACTTCAACATGACGTTCGAGCTGTACCGCCACAAGCTCGGCCGGGTCGGCTTCACGCTCGACGCCGTCGCGGAGACCCAGGACCCGGACCGGCTGATCGACTACATCCGGCAGACCCGCCGCTGGTCGCTCGGGCTCTGGCAGACGGTCCGTCGGCTGCCCCCGCGCCCCAGCCTGTTCGGGCTCATGCTCTGCCTGCTGCTGCTCGAGCTCGTCACCGCGGCCGTGACCTTCCTGCTGCTGCCCCTGCTGGTGCTCGTGCTCGTGCTGCCGGACATCACGGCCGCCGCGCTGACGTGGCCGGTCGAGGGCCCACTGCACGCCGTCCTCGCGGCCCACCTCAACCTGCCGGCGCTGCTGTTCGGGATGCTGGCCCCGGACTTCCTGCTGACGTGCATCGTCGTGCTGATCGAGCGCCGCCTCCGGTACCTCGGCGCCTTCCTGGCCTTCCCCGTGATGCGCCTGATCGACGCGTACCTCGCGATGCGGACGCTGGTGCCGGGCATGGTGCGCCGCTCCGACGGCCGGTGGACGAGTCCGGCGCGCCGTGAGGTGGTGGTGCCGGCGGCCGAGCCGATCGAGGTGGTCGCGATCGAGCGGCTCGACCCGCACCCGGCCGACGTGGAGCTGCCCTCCGCGCGCACCGCCGAGACCGTCGAGACCTCGGGAGGCGAGCTCAGCGGCGCTCGACCACCAGGGTCGTGAACGCCCCGACGTGCACGCGGTCCCCGTCGCGCAGCGGGATCACCGTGTCGAGCGCGATCGCGTCGTCGCCGTAGTTGATCGTGGAGCCGTTGGTGGACCCGGGGTCCAGCACCGACCAGCC
>JAICLN010000131.1 GCA_025925615.1 Actinomycetospora sp.
AGCACGGCGCGGCCGTCCTCCCAGGCCGGCCCGGACAGCAGCCCGTCCGCCGCCGCGCGCGCGCCGGCAGCGCGCCCGTCGTCGTCGCGCGTCGTGACCGCCAGCCCGTCGACCGTCCGCAGCTCGAGCAGCACCTGCTCGACGTGGCGCTCCCCCGGTCCGAGCAGCTCCCGCGCCTCCGCGGGCGACTCCCCCGCCGCGAGCAGCTTCGAGTACCGCGCCGGGTGACGGACGTTCCACCAGCGCACGCCGCCGACGTGGGAGTGCGCGCCCGGCCCGGCGCCCCACCAGTCGCCGCCGGACCAGTAGCCGAGGTTGTGCCGGCACCGCGCCTCGACCGACGACGCCCAGTTCGACACCTCGTACCAGGAGAAACCCGCCGTCGAGAGGACGTCGTCGACGATCTCGTAGCGGTCGGCGAGGACGTCGTCGTCGGGCAGGGGCAGCTCGCCCCGGGCCACCCGCCGCGCCAACGCCGTCCCCTCCTCGACGATCAGCGAGTACGCCGAGACGTGGTCGGCTCCCGAGGCGAGCACCGCGCCGAGCGAGCGGCGGAGGTCGTCGTCGGTCTCGGTGGGGGTGCCGTAGATGAGGTCGAGGTTGACGTGGGCGAGCCCGGCCTCGCGGGCCGCCTCGGCGACGCGCACCGCGGCGCCGGGCGTGTGCCGGCGGTCGAGGACGGCGAGGACGTGGTCGACGTCGGACTGCATCCCCAGCGACAACCGGGTGTAGCCGGCCTCGGCGATGGCCGCGAGCATGTCCGGCGTCGTCGACTCCGGGTTGGCCTCGGTGGTGACCTCGGCCCCGGGAGCGAGCCCGAACGACGACCGCACGGCGTCCAGCACCGACGTGAGCCCGTCGGCGCCGAGCAGCGAGGGGGTGCCGCCGCCGAGGAAGACGGTGTCGGCGGGCGGGGGCTGCTCCAGGACGCGCGCGGCCAGGTCCAGCTCGCGCCGCAGCCCCTCCAACCACGACGCGGGCGAGGCGGGGTCATCGGTGCTCGCAGCCGTGAGGCCCAGATCGGAGGCGGTGTAGGTGTTGAAGTCGCAGTAGCCGCACCGGGTGGCGCAGAACGGGACGTGGACGTAGACGCCGAACGGGCGCGCGCCCAGCCCGTCGAGCGCGGAGGGCGGCAGCGCCCCGTCGGCCGGGGCGGGCTCGCCGCCGGGCGGCACGGAGGGCATGGCTCCGATTGTGCCTCCGGCACGTGTGCGTGCGCGGAGCGCGAAGCGCGAAGCGCCACAGCCGGTGGAATCGCGACCTCGCGCATGGCAGTCTGGCCGGGTGCGCAGCTGCGACCCGATGCTCGTCGGTCGACCTCATGTCGACCTCGCGCGTGTCGCCAGCGCACTCTGCCCGGCCTGCTGAGCAGCGCCGCTGATCGCCCGCGTCGTCGGGCACCCACCACCACGATCGTCAGCAGGTGCCGCGCGGGCCGGTGTCCGCGTGCGCCCTGCTGCCCGGAGGACGCACCACTGATGACCAGCGCCCCGTCCAGCAAAGGTGCCTCGACGCCCGAGGAGTCCTACGCCGAGACCACTCGGCTCGGTGTCCGGAACGTCCCCGCCGACGCGCCGGTGGCCCCCAAGAAGGCGAAGCCCCGCAAGGGCAAGTCCGAGGCGCAGTGGGCGCTGGGCTACCGGGAACCGCAGAACAAGAACGAGCAGTCCAAGAAGGACGACCACCCGCTCAACGTCCGGGCGCGCATCGAGAACATCTACGCGCGCCGCGGGTTCGACTCGATCGACCCTGCTGACCTGCGCGGACGCTTCCGCTGGATGGGTCTCTACACGCAGCGGGCCGAGGGCTACCCGGGCACCGACACCGGCCACGTCGACGAGGAGTTCCTCGACGCGCGGCACTTCATGCTGCGGGTGCGGATCGACGGCGGGGCGCTGACGACCGAGCAGCTGCGGGTCATCGGCGAGGTCAGCCAGACCTTCGCCCGCGACACCGCCGACGTCACCGACCGCGAGAACATCCAGCTGCACTGGATCCGCATCGAGGACGTCCCGGAGATCTGGCGCCGCCTCGAGGGCGTGGGCCTGCAGACCACCGAGGCCTGCGGCGACTGCCCGCGCGTCATGCTCGGGTCGCCGGTCGCCGGGATCAGCGCCGACGAGGTCATCGACGGCACGCCCGCGCTGCAGGAGATCGTCGAGCGCTATGTCGGGGACCGCTCGTTCGCGAACCTCCCCCGCAAGTACAAGACCGCGATCTCGGGCCAGCAGGACATCGCGCACGAGGTCAACGACATCGCGTTCGTCGGAGTGGTCCACCCCGAGCACGGCCCGGGCTTCGACCTGCACGTCGGCGGCGGTCTCTCGACGAACCCGAAGCTCGCGGTGCGGCTCGGGGCGTGGGTGCCGCTCGACGAGGTCCCGGAGGTCTGGGCCGCGGTGACCTCGGTGTTCCGCGACTACGGTTACCGGCGGCTGCGCACCCGGGCGCGCCTGAAGTTCCTCCTGGCCGACTGGGGCCCCGAGAAGTTCCGGCAGGTCGTCGAGGACGAGTACCTGGGCCGCAAGCTCCTCGACGGACCCGCTCCCGACCCCATCGCCGGGATCATCGACCACGTCGGCATCCACGACCAGGTCGACGGCAAGAAGTACGTCGGGGTCGCCCCGCCGGCGGGCCGGACGTCCGGGTCGACGCTGGTCGGCGTAGCGAAGGCCGCCGAGGACGCCGGCTCGGCACGCGTCCGGCTCACCCCGTACCAGAAGATCCTCGTGCTCGACGTGCCCACGGACCAGGTCGACACCCTGACGACGGCCCTGGACCACCTGGGCCTGCCCGCGCGGCCGAGCGTCTTCCGCCGCGCGACGATGGCCTGCACCGGCATCGAGTTCTGCAAGCTCGCGTTCGTCGACACGAAGGAACGGGCGCGCGACCTGGTCGAGGAGCTCGAGCAGCGGCTCGCCGAGGTCGCCCCGGAGCTCGAGACGCCGATCTCGATCCACCTCAACGGCTGCCCCAACTCCTGCGCCCGGGTGCAGGTCGCCGACATCGGGCTCAAGGGCCAGATCGTCAACGACGCCGAGGGCAACCCGGCCGCCGGCTTCCAGGTCCACCTGGGCGGCGGGCTGGGCCTCGACTCCGGCTTCGGGCGCAAGCTCCGCGGCCACAAGGTGCTCTCGGCCGACCTCGGGCCCTACGTCGAGCGGGTCGTGCGCAACTTCGTGGAACACCGCGAGGACGGCGAGCGCTTCGCCCAGTGGGCCGTGCGCGCCGAGGAGGGCCACCTGTCATGAGGTCGTTCCCGGTCCAGTACTGCCCGTACTGCGGCGAGCAGGATCTCCGACCCCGCGACGAGCCGGACGGTGCGTGGGAGTGCGCCGACTGCCGCAGCACCTTCGTCGTCACCCGATCCGTCGTGACGTCAGCGTTGACGGGAGCACATCAGTGACCAGCACGGCAGTCTCCGGTACCGACGGCGACACCCGACGAGCGGCCCTCGCAGCCGGTGAAACGTTCGCGGCCCTCGAGTCGAGCAGCGACCACCTCGAGCTCACCCGCGAGATCCTCGGGTGGGCGGCGCGGAACTTCGGGGACCGGCTGATCGTCGCGTCGAACATGCAGGACGCGGTGCTGGTGAAGCTCGGCGCGGAAGCGCGGCCCGGCGTCGACGTGCTCTTCCTCGAGACCGGCTACCACTTCGCCGAGACACTCGGGACCCGCGACGCCGTCGCGCAGGTCTACGGCGTGAACATCGTCGAGGCGCACCCGGAACACACCGTCGCCGAGCAAGACGCGCTGCTGGGCAAGGACCTCTTCGCGTCCGACCCGGGCCGGTGCTGCAACCTCCGCAAGGTCATCCCGCTCAAGGAGACGCTCGCGCGCTACGACGCGTGGGTCACCGGGGTGCGCCGCGTCGAGGCTCCGACCCGCGCGTCCACGCCGCTGGTCACCTGGGACGAGCGCCACGAGCTGGTCAAGGTCAACCCGATCGCGCACTGGACCGACGAGCAGATGGACGCCTACATCGCCGAGAACGCGGTGCTGGTGAACCCACTGGTCGGCGAGGGCTACCCGTCGATCGGGTGCCAGCCCTGCACCGCGAAGCCGGCTCCGGGCGCCGATCCGCGCAGCGGCCGGTGGGCGGGCTTCACGAAGACCGAGTGCGGGCTGCACGGATGAGCGCTGTGAGTGTGGATTTCCAGACGTCCAGTGTCAGCGATGCGACATCGCTGACGCCCCCGCACGACCAGCTCGACGCCCTCGAGTCCGAGGCCATCCACGTCATGCGCGAGGTCGCCGGCGAGTTCGACCGCCCGGTGATCCTCTTCTCGGGCGGCAAGGACTCGATGCTGCTGGTGCACCTGGCCCGCAAGGCGTTCTGGCCGGCGCCGGTGCCGTTCCCGGTGCTGCACGTGGACACCGGGCACAACTTCGACGAGGTCATCGCGTTCCGTGACGCCGTCGTCGAGCGCTATGGGCTGACCCTCGAGGTCGCGAGCGTGCAGGACTACATCGATGACGGGCGCCTGTCCGAGCGCGCCGACGGCACCCGCAACCCGCTGCAGACCACGCCCCTGCTCGACGCCATCGCCGAGCACCGCCACGACGCGGTCTTCGGCGGCGGGCGCCGTGACGAGGAGCGGGCGCGGGCCAAGGAGCGCATCTTCAGCCTGCGAACCGCCTTCGGCGCCTGGGAGCCGTCGCGGCAGCGGCCCGAGCTGTGGAACCTCTACAACGGGCGTCACAAGCCGGGCGAGCACGTGCGGGTGTTCCCGCTGTCGAACTGGACCGAGCTCGACGTCTGGCGCTACATCGCCCGCGAGGGGATCGAGCTGCCCTCGATCTACTACGCGCACACCCGCGACGTCTTCGCCCGCGACGGCATGTGGCTCACCAGCGGTGCCTGGGGCGGCGCGCGGGACGGCGAAGAGGTCGTGACGAAGACGGTCCGCTACCGCACCGTCGGCGACGGGTCGTGCACCGGCGCCGTCGAGTCGGACGCCACGTCGCTGGACGAGGTGCTCGCCGAGGTCCGCGGATCGCGGCTGACCGAGCGGGGCGCCACGCGCGCCGACGACCGGCTCTCCGAGGCGGCCATGGAAGATCGCAAGAAGGAAGGCTACTTCTGACATGACTGATCTTCTGCGGCTGGCGACGGCGGGCTCGGTCGACGACGGCAAGTCCACCCTCGTCGGGCGCCTGCTCTACGACACCAAGTCGGTCCTCGCCGACCAGATGGAGGCCGTCGAGCGCGCCACCCACGGCGGCGGTGACCCCGACCTGTCGCTGCTGGTCGACGGCCTGCGCTCCGAGCGCGAGCAGGGCATCACGATCGACGTGGCGTACCGCTACTTCGCGACGCCGCGGCGCTCGTTCGTCCTGGCCGACACCCCCGGCCACGTCCAGTACACCCGCAACACCGTCACCGGCGCCTCGACCGCGCAGCTCGCCGTGCTGCTCGTCGACGCCCGCCACGGCGTCGTCGAGCAGACCCGCCGGCACACCGCCGTGATGGCGCTGCTGCGCGTGCCGCGCCTCGTCCTCGCCGTCAACAAGATCGACCTGATCGACTACGACGAGGCCACGTACCTGACGATCGCCAAGGAGTTCCACGAGGTCGCCGAGTCGCTCGGGTACGCCGACGACGCCCTCGTCGCGATCCCGGTGTCGGCGAGGGTCGGCGACAACGTCGTCCTGCCCTCGGAGAGGACCCCCTGGTACGACGGCCCGACGCTGCTCGCGCACCTCGAGGACGTCCCCGTCGACGGCCCCGACGCCGAGGCCCCGTTCCGGTTCCCGGTGCAGACGGTGATCCGGCCGCGCACCGCCGACCACCCCGACTACCGGGGCTATGCCGGACTCGTCGGGGCGGGCACGGCACGCGTCGGGGACCCCGTCGTCGTGCTGCCGGACGGCCAGCGCACGACGATCGTGGGCATCGACCGGTTCGAGGGCCCGCAGGAGGTCGCCACGGCGGGCGAGAGCGTGGTGCTGCGCCTGGCCGACGACCTCGGGGTCGCCCGCGGCGCGGTGATCGCGGCGGCGGAAGACGCGCCGGAGCCGGTCACCGAGTTCGAGGCGACGCTGGCCTGGCTGCACGAGAAGCCGCTCGTGCCCGGGCGTCGGCTGCTCGTGAAGCACGGGACGCACACCGTGCAGGCGATGATCACCGAGGTGCGCGACCGGCTCGACGTGCAGACGCTCGAGCGCGCACCCGACCCGGACGGCCTCGAGATCAACGACATCGGGCACGTCGCGATCACCGTGGCCGAGCCGCTGCCGCTCGACGACTACGAGCGGGTGGCGGCCACCGGCGCCTTCCTCGTCATCGATCCGCAGGCCGGGGACACCCTCGCAGCCGGCATGCGCATGTGAACGGATGTCGTCGCCATGACGACGACATCCGTTCACCTGGCCGCAGGCCTCGGTCACGCGACGGCCGTGACGACCTCCGCCATCGAGCCCACGTGCAGGTCCGGCTCCGTCAGCGTCGACGGCCCCGGCGTCGCCCCGTAGCCCGCCCGGTCACGCCGACGCTCGACCCAGCACGTGGCCAGCCCGAGCCGCTTCGCCGCGCCGATGTCGTGGTACTGGCTCTGGGCCACGTGCAGGACCTCGTCCCGCCCGACCCCCACGGACGCCAGCTTCGCCAGGCCCGCCTCGAACATGCGGGGGTCGGGCTTGTTGACGCCGACCTCGTCGACGGTCACGCCGTCCGCGAACGGCTCGCCCAGCGTCGCGGCCATCGCGTCCAGGGCCTCCCGGTCGGCGTTGGTCACCGCGACCAGCAGGTACCGCTCCCCCAGCGTCCGCAGCGCCTCCGCCGAGTCGGGGAAGGCCGGCCACGAGCCGATCGAGCGCCGCAGCGGCGAGGGTCCACCGCGCCCGTCCAGTTCCGGTATCCCCAGCGTCTCGGCGAGGCGCACCGAGATCGGGTCGAGCATCGCCGTGAACGGCATCTCCGGGGTCAGCTCCTGCTGCACGCCCTCCGCGGCGCCGAACGCCGCCAGCACCGCCTCGTCGTCGGGACCCTGCGGGTCCATCGACCGGACACACCGCAGGATCCCGGTCTCGAAGTCGATCAGGGTGCCGACGACGTCGAACGTCAGCGCCCGGAACGCGGTCAGGTCTCGCATCGTTGCCCTCCGAGGTAAACCAGTCGGTATAGCTCAGGATGGAACAGGACGAGACGGGTAGAAGTCAACCCACCGGTCGGTATACCGTGGTGGGCATGACGACGCCTGCCGGTCGCGTGCTCCTCGAGCGTGCGTCCGAGCTGTTCTACGCCGAGGGCATCACCGCGGTGGGGGTCGCGGGGATCGCCGAGGCGGCCGGGGTCACCAAGAAGACGCTCTACGACCGCTTCGGCTCGAAGGCAGCACTCGTGGCCGCCTACCTGCAGCGCCGGCACGACCTGTGGTGGGCACACCTGCAGGAACGGCTCGCGGAGGACCCGTCCGTGCTCACGCTGTTCGACGCCTACCTCGCGCATCCGTGGTTCGACACCGACCGGGGGTGCGCGTTCCAGCGCGCGGCCGCCGAACTCCCCGACGACCACCCCGGGCGCGCGGTGATCCGGATGCACAAGGACGCGGTGCGGGCCGAGATCGGGCGGCTGGTCGACGGCGACGAGGTGCTCGCCGACCACCTGTTCCTGCTGCTCGAGGGGGCGGTCGCGCGTCGCGGGTTCGAGGGGACGTCGGCGGGTCTGGACGCGGCGCGACAGGTGGCCGTGTCCTTGGTGCGCTGACGCGCTCGTGAGCACTTTCCGGGGCGATAGCCCCGGAAAGTGCTCACGAGCCGGAGGCACCGAGCGGATCGTGTCGTCCGCGACGATGCCGCCGGCGTTGCGGATCACGTGCGAGTCACCCTCGTGGAGACCGAGGACGCCGTAGACGTTGATGCGGGCGTCCATCCACGCGACGACGGCGGTCTTGCGGGCAGGCGGCAGCGGCAGCGGGCCGGAGAAGCCGGCGGCGTAGCTCTCGTTGTTCTGCAGGTACTCGTCGGTGACCGACATGAGGAGTGCGTCCTTCCGGGACGTCGGGAGTTCGGGGTCTGCGGGACAGCGCACGGATCGGCCGCGGAGAACGCGCAGGAGCGGGGTGGGACGGCGCGGGGCTCACGCGGCCGGGCGACACCACTCGTCGAACTCGTGCACGCGGCGGCTCGGCCAGAAGAACTCGAGGCCGCCCGCGCACATGCGCATGATTCGATCGCACCCGCCCGCACGGACGCAAGGCGGCTCCCGCCCGCTCCGTGAGAGGACGATCCCAGTCCGCGCCGGTTGTGGGTGTCCGGGATCGCCCTTAGCGTCGGGTCCGTGACCGGGACGCAGCTCGTCGTGCGCGAGCACATCGACCTGCTCCGGGTCGCCTCCGCGCTCTGTCGGTGATCCTCCGCGGTCGTCGAGCCCCGTAGCTCCGACCCCTCTCCGGCGCGCCGCGAGCCGTTGCGTCGCGCCCTGTGTCACCCCGCCGTACCCCCGTCCCCAGGAGCGCCCATGACCCCCGGGCAGGTCGAGTTCATCGGCATGATCGGGACCCGCGTCGTCTCCGAGATCCACGCGCCCTCCGAGCCGCCGCTCGACCCCGCCGTCGTCCGCCGCTTCGTCGACGCTCGCGAGCAGGCGGCTTCGACCGGGTGCTGGTCGGGCACTCGGCGTCGACGCCCGACGGGCTGCAGGTCGCCGCCTACGGCGCGGCCCACTCCGAGCGGCTCGGCTTCCTCGTCGCGCACCGACCCGGGTTCGTCGCCCCGACGCTCGCCGCGCGCTCCTTCGCCACGCTCGACCACTTCTCCGGCGGCCGCGTCGCGATCCACGTCATCTCCGGCGGTAACGACGCCGACCAGCGTCGCGACGGCGACCACCTCGACAAGGAGGCCCGCTACCGGCGCACCGAGGAGTACCTCGACGTCGTGACGCGCACCTGGACCAGCCCGGCGCCCTTCGACCACGCCGGCGAGCACTACCGCGTCGAGGACGTCTCGCCCCAGGTCCGCCCGCTGCAGCAGCCGCGGATCCCGATCTACTTCGGCGGGTCGTCGGCGGCGGCGTATCGGGTCGGCGGGAAGCACGCCGACGTGTTCGCGCTCTGGGGGGAGCCGCTGGCCGAGACGGCGGAGCAGATCACCGCGGTCCACGACGCCGCCCGAGCGGCCGGGCGCACCACGCTCCCCCGCATCAGCGTCTCGTTCCGCCCGATCCTCGGCGCGACCGAGGAGCAGGCCTGGGAACGGGCGTACGCCATCCGCGACCGCATCGTCGCCGCCGACGGCGGGGCCGGCAGCTTCACCGGCACGCAGATGCACGACCGGGCCCCGGCCAACGTCGGGTCGCAACGGCTGGTCGCCGCCGCCGACCGCGGCGAGCGCCACGACCGCGCCCTGTGGACCGCGACCGCGTCCGCGAGCGGTGCGGCCGGCAACTCGACGGCCCTCGTCGGGACCCCCGAGACCGTGGCCGCGGCGCTGCTCGACTACGTCGACCTCGGCGTCACGACCCTGCTCATCCGCGGCTACGACCCCGTCGACGAGGCCATCGCCTACGGACGCGACCTGCTGCCGCTGGTCCGCGCCGAGCTCTCCGCCCCGCGCACCCGCCGTCGGGATCCCGGCGCCGACGCCCCCCACCGAGGAGACCCGCCCGTGACCGCCACGACGAGCCCGGACCCGACCCCGCCGTCCACCACCCCGACGCGGTAGGTGGCCTCCGGCCTTGTGAGCACTTTCCGGGGCTATAGCACGGGAAAGTGCTCACGAGCGCGGAGCGCACCCATGGAACGTCTCGACGTGCCACCGTGTTGTAGGGGACGTAATCGAGCTCGAGGAGGACCACACGATGGCTGTTGAGAACAACATCCAGGCTGAGACCGCGTTCCTCGCCGGCGGGTGCTTCTGGGGTGCCCAGGACCTGCTGCGCCAGCGGCCCGGAGTGATCTCGACGCGCGTCGGCTACTCCGGCGGCG
>JAICLN010000030.1 GCA_025925615.1 Actinomycetospora sp.
TCGAGCTGAAGCCGGGCCAGACGTAGGGAGGTGCCTCCGGCTCGGCTTCCCGGGACCATGATCACCGAATGAGCGTCCAGATCCTCGTCATCCCGGCGATCATGCAGGTCTACGGCCTCATCGGCCCCTCGGCCGGCGTCACATCGACCCCTCGGGGACCGAACCCGAGCGACGCAACTCTGGGTTCGCACATCAGCAGAGGGCGCAACGCGGATGGCCGCCGAGTGGACCGTCAGGGCTGCACCGGCCGCCGTGGGAGCCCACTCGGCACGCGGTCGACGGGCGAGTGGACGCCCGCATCGGCGGGTTCACCGAGGCGTTCGCCGCCACGTTCCCCGGGGCGGCCGACGTCGCCGCGGAGCGTCGCCACAGCCTGCGGGCGACCGCCGAGCTGGTTCACCGGGCCGGCCGGACCGGATCCCTGCGGCCCGACTTCGCCGTGGACGACCTGGTCCTCGTGCTCACGGCCCACCGGGGCCTGCGCGGGGCGGCGTCCCGACGGTTCGCGACGCTCCTGATCCAGGGGCTCGAGGCGCCGCACGGGTGACGCCGGTGCCACGGGATCGGACCCTGGTGGAGACGCCCCCGATGCGGAACAGTGGTCGTGTGACCCCTGACCGGCCGTTGGTGCGACGTCTTCACGTCGACCTGTGCCGCCTGGCCGCGGCCACGTGTCGCCCGGGTCCCCGCCGCCCGCGTTCCTGACCGGCCTCGCCGCGCGGCGCGACCCCCGGCCTCGACGGCCGGGGTGTCCGCCGCCCCGACGCCGTCCGCTCCGCGCCCGTGGCCCTCGCCCCGGCGAACCTGCCCGTAGGCGAGCACGGCGCCCCACCGAAACGGCTGCCCCGATGACGCTCCTGTCCGACCCCGCCGGCACGGCACCCGCCCGCCCCGTCTCGCCCGTCTCGCCCGTCTCGTCCGTCGGCCCGTCCGCCCCGGTCCGCTCCGGCTCTCCGGTCCGCCCCGTCGGCGCCACCTCGACGAGCCCGCGTCGCGCCGTCGCGCCGGCCTCCCCGCTGGCGCGCGCCGTGGCCGCCGCCGTCGCGAGCCTGGACGACGTCGACGGCTCCGTCCCGCTCGAGGTCCGGCGGCGCATCGACGCGATGCTCCGCCTCGCCGTGGACCGCCACCTCGCGCGCGTCGGCGAGGACGGCCCGGTCGCCGCCGTGCCTGCGCTGCGCGTCGCCTGCGCCCACCTCGCCGCCGGGGACCTCGAGGACGCCTACCTGGCGCTCCTCACGGCTCGCGACCTGCTGCGATGAGCCGGCCCGGGTCCCGCCGCCACCACGCGGCCGGGCCCGTACCGTGCAGGCCGTCGTCGGTCCGGGGCTCCCGGTCCCCCTCGCCCACCGATCGCCTTCCGGGCGCTGCAGCGGCTCGCGGTCGCCCTGCGTCCCGTGCTGCGCCCAGGCGTCCTCACCGGCTGCGCCGCGCCCGGTAGCGCTGAGAAGGTGCCTCCGGCTCGTGAGAGCGCACCAACCTAGACGACGACGGCCGCGAGCGCGGCGAGGAGCAGGACGACGTAGGCGACCGCGTGGGCGCGGTCGGGGATGCGGGGCAGCAGCCGCCGCGCCACCGGGATCGTCGGCAACGATCCGGCCAGCAGGGCCGCCCCGGCGAGGAGGTCCACCGTGCCACCCGTGCCGGGCAGCAGCGCGTAGACGGCGGTGGCGACGACGGCGACGGGCAGGGTCAGCGGGTTCGCAGCGGCGACCGCCCGGACCATCGGCCGGCCGCGGCGGCGCAGCAGCGGCACGGTCATGACGCTGCCGCCGACGCCGAGGAACGCGGCCACGGCTCCGATGCCGACACCCCCGACGGTGCTGGTCACCGGGCCGACGGGCCGGACCTCGCCGGGACGCAGGAACCCGCGGCGGACGACGCTGTCGACGATCGTCACCCCGAGGTAGACCGCGAACAGCACGCGGACGACACCCTCGGACGCCGCGGTCGCCGCGACGGCCCCGCCCGCCGCCCCGACCGCCATCCACGCCGCCAGGGGCCAGAGGTCCTCGCGGCGCAGCCGTCCGGCCCGGCGCTGCGCCAGGGCGGCCACCGCGGCGTTGACGATCATGACGGCGTTCGACGTGGCCACGGCGACGTGCATCCCGTCCGGACCGCCGCGCGAGAGGGCGAACACGACCGGCACGGTGACGAATCCGCCGCCGAAGCCGAACAGCACCGTCGTCACGCCGCTGAGCACGCCGAACCCGACCAGCACCAGCACCAGCACCGTCGTCACCACGGGCGATGACGGTAGGTCCTGGCCGGGCTAGCCCACATCCGATGGACGGCCGCGTCGCTGCGAGTTCCGGCCACCGCTAGCCTCGGCCGGTGCCCGGGGTCCACATCGACGACGTCGACCACCTCGACCGCGACGTCGTGGCCCTCGCGACGGCGTACCCCTCGGATCACGTCCTGGCGCCCCACCGGCATCGTCGGGCCCAGTTCCTCTACGGCGCCACCGGCTCGATGCGCGTCGAGACCGCCCACGGCAGCTGGACCGTCCCGCCGCAGCGGGCCGTGCTGGTCCCGCCCGGCACCGAGCACTCCGTGCGCATGGACGGCGTGCGCACCCACAGCCTCTACCTCGAGCCGAGCGCGGTGCCGTGGTTCCCGCCGCGCTGCCGGGTCGTCGAGGTCCGCCCGCTGCTGCGCGAGCTCGTCGGGGAGACGGTCGAGCTCGACGTCGAGCGCCCGCCGCGGGGGCGCGACCGGACGCTGCTCGCGCTCACCCTCCACGAGATCCGGCGCTGCTCGCCGCTCCCGCTGGACCTGCCGCTGCCGGCCGACCCGGACCTCCGTCGCGCCTGCCAGGACTTCCTGGCCGCGCCCCGGATCGACGCGACCCCGCAGCAGTGGGCCGCGCGTCTCGGGGTCAGCGTGCGCACGCTGCACCGGCGATTCACCGCCGAGACCGACACCACCCTGGCCGACTGGCGACGCCGGGCCTGCGTGCTGCACGCCCTCCCCCACCTCGCCGCGGGTCGGTCCGTCACCGCGATCGCCGCCGATCTCGGCTACGCCGGGCCGGCTGCGTTCACCACGATGTTCCACCGCACCCTCGGCGCCCCGCCGAGCGCGTACCGGCGCTGAGGCCCCCGCCCCGTCGGTGGCGAGAGGGCCGTTCGGACGCGTAGACGCAGCGAGAGTGCCGTTCGCTCGTGGGGGATCAGCCCTTGGTGTCCTTCAGCGTGAAGCCGACCCCGAGCGTCACCTGGAAGTGCCCGATCTCGCCGTCGCGGACCTCACCCCGGATCTCCGAGACCTCGAACCAGCCGATCTCGTCGATGGTCTGCGACGCGCGCTTGATCGCGCCGCGGATCGCGTCGTCGATGCCGATCTCGGAGCTGCCGACGATCTCGGTCTTGCTGTACGCGTTGTCGGACACGGAATTCTCCTCCAGGGTGGGCGTGCGGGAACGGCCGAGGGGTGCGGGCCACGGCCCGGCGGGTGATCGCCGACGCAACCCCACGGTGCGCCGGCGCCGGCGCCCCCGGACCTCCACCGGTGGGGCCGGTCACACCGAGATCACCGGGGCCCGAGTACGGCCACAGCGAGGGAGTCGCGCCATGGGCATCGTCCCGCACTGGTTCCTGCCCACGTCCGGGGACGCGCGCGGCATCGTCGCGCGCCGCCACGCCGACCGCGGGCAGGCCGGTGAGGCGCCCCGCCCCGCCGAGATCGACTACCTCGCCCAGGTCGCCCGCGCCGCCGAGCACCTCGGCTTCCACGGCGTCCTCACCCCGACCGGGACCTACTGCGAGGACGCCTGGATCACCACCGCGGCACTGCTGCGCGAGACCCGCACGCTGTGCTACCTCGTGGCGTTCCGCCCCGGCCTGATCTCCCCGACCCTCGCCGCCCAGCAGGCCTCGACCTACCAGCGGATCGCCGACGGCCGGCTGATGCTCAACGTGGTGACCGGCGGGGACGCGATCGAGCAGCAGCGCTTCGGCGACTGGACCGACCACGACGCCCGCTACGCCCGTACCGCCGAGTTCCTGACGGTGCTGCGGGGCGCCTGGGGGCCCGTGCCGTTCGACTTCAGCGGGGAGCACTACCGCGTCGCCGGCGCCGAGACGCTCGCCACCCCGGACCCCGTGCCGCCGGTCTACTTCGGCGGGTCCTCCGACGCGGCGCTCACGGTGGCCGCCCGGCACGCCGACGTCTACCTCACATGGGGCGAACCGCCGGCCCTGGTCGCGGAGAAGATCGGGCGTGTCCGCAAGCTCGCCGATCAGCTGGAGCGGCCGGTCCGCTTCGGGATCCGGCTGCACGTCATCACCCGCGACACCGCCGAGCAGGCCTGGGCCGAGGCGCACCGGATGCTCGAGGCGCTCGACCCGGCCGAGATCGCGGCCGCCCAGGAAACCCTGCGGACCAGCCAGTCCGTCGGCCAGCAGCGGATGCTCGCCCTGCACGGCGGCTCGGCCGACGACCTCGAGATCAGCCCCAACCTGTGGGCCGGGATCGGGCTCGTGCGCGGTGGGGCGGGCACGGCCCTCGTCGGGAGCCACGAGCAGGTGGTGGAACGGATCGCCGAGTACCACGAGCTCGGGATCGACGAGTTCGTGCTGTCCGGCCACCCCCACCTCGAGGAGGCCTACCAGGTGGGCGAGGGCGTCCTCCCCCTCCTGTGAGGCAGGACGGGGTTGGATCCCCGCTGCAGATCGACTAGGAACGGTGGTCGTGAGCCCGAGCCTGGTGCGACGTCTGCACGTCGACCTGTGCCGCACGCCGTCGATGGGCTGTCGACCCGCCCGCTGAGCGCCCGCTCGCTTCCTGCCCGACGGCCGACGCGTCGCGGGCTCCGTCACGTACGCCGGTCATCGAGGGGCCGGTGTGCGAACCCCTTCCGACCGGCCGCGTCCGCGCGCCGGTGAACCCACCCGCTCGACAGGAGAGCATCCACATGGCGATCCAGCCCAAAGAGACCGTCGTCCCGTTCCCCGTGCACGCCGAGGGGACCGGCGTCTTCCAGACCCTGACCGCCGGCGGCGAGGACGGCCACGTCTTCACCTCCGACGCCTACCCGGCCTTCGGCGGGAAGGACTCGGCCCCGAGCCCACTCTTCTACGCGCTCGGCGCCCTGACCTCGTGCAACCAGGTCACCGCCAGCCTCGTCGCGAAGGACCTCGGCATCGCGCTCGGCGAGTGGACCTTCGACATCCAGGGCGACCTCGACACCGCCGTCCTCGTCGGCGGGGCCGAGGGCAACGCGAACTTCGACAAGGTCGAGGTCCGCGCCGCCGTCGAGACCGACGCCACCCCGGAGCAGTTCGACACCCTGATCTCCGAGACCGAGCGCCGCTGCCCCGTCACCCAGCTGTTCCGGCGCAGCGGCCTGGAGTTCGTGAACACCTGGACCCGCGCCGAGCTCCCGGCGTCCGTGTAGCGACTCCGATCGTGGGCAGAGCGGTTCGGCCGCTCTGCTCACGGGACGGCTGCACGGGCCGGGGAGGATCGCGCCATGCCTGAGGACCTGCGGTCTCGTTGCGCTTCGCGCCCGCGAGCACCTAGGGCCCCGTGGCCAGGCCACGGGCCCGGAGGATGCGCCGTTCGGCCGGGCGGAAGGCGATGAGCTCGACCCCGATCCCGACGATGAGGATCAGGATGATCGCCGCCATCACCGACGGCATGTCCGAGAGCGACTGGCCCTGGTTGAGGTAGGCACCGAGCCCGAACCCCAGGCTCGGCGAGGTCGCGATGATCTCCGCCGCCATGAGCGAGCGCCAGGAGAACGCCCACCCCTGCTTGAGGCCCGAGAAGAACCCGGGCAGCGCCGCGGGCAGCATGATCAGCCGGGCGGCCTGGGACCGCGTCGCGCCCATCGCGTACCCGACCCGCGGCAGCAGCGGCGGCACCTGGTCGATGCCCGACACCAGGCCGTTCGCGATCGAGGGCACCGCGCCCATGAGGACGACGAAGTAGATCGTCCCGTCGGTCAGGCCGAACCACAGCACCGCCGCCGGCACCCAGGCGACCGACGGCAGGCTCTGCAGCCCGGACAGCAACGGCCCGATCGCCGAACGCACGAGCGGCACGGTCGCCACCAGCAGCCCCAGGGGCGTCCCGATGACCAGGGCGAACAGGAAGCCCAATACGGCCCGGCTGATCGACGTCCAGATGATCGAGAGCGCCTGCCCGCTCGCGAACTCGTCGGCGATCTGCCCGAACACTGCCCCGGGCGCGGGCAGCTTGAACTCCGGCCAGATCGCCGAGGCCCACAGGAGCTGCCACACCACGACGAACAGCACCAGCGCGACGATCGGCGGGACGACGCCCGTCGCGAACCGTCGCCACAGCGGCACCCGGCGCTCGGTCGGGGTGTCGAGCGCGTCGAGCCCCCGCCCGACGTCGACCGACTCGTCACGCTCCGCGGTGATCACGGCCCGGTCCTCACCGGCCATGGGCGGAGATCACCTCGCGCAGCTCGGTCGTGATGTGCTCGTGGAGCTCCTCGACGTCGGTCTCCGACCCGGTGCCCCACTCGCGCACGACGCGGCCCGGACGCGACGAGAGCAGCACGACCCGCTCGGCGAGCCGCACGGACTCCCGCACGTCGTGGGTGACGAACAGGATCGTCGTGCCCGTCGCCTCCCACACGCGCAGCAGCTCGGCCTGCAGGAAGTCGCGGGTGATGGCGTCGAGCGCACCGAACGGCTCGTCCATGAGCAGGACTCCGGGCTGGATCTCGGTCGCGCCGGAGCCGCCCATCCCGGTGGCCGCCGCGAGCGCGCGGGCGAGCGCCACGCGCTGGCGCATCCCGCCGGAGAGCTCGTGCGGCCGCTTCTCGGCGAGCCCCTCGAGCCGCACCAGGGTGAGCAGCTCGCGGGCCCGCTCCCGGCGCTCGGTGCGCCCCGCCCCGGCGAGGCGCAGCGGCAGCTCGACGTTGCGGCCGGCGGTGAGCCACGGCAGCAGGGCCGCCTCCTGGAACATCACGGCCGGCCGGGCGGAGCCGGCTGCGACGGTGCCCGAGGTCGGCTGGTCCAGCCCGGCGACGAGGTTGAGCAGCGTCGACTTCCCGCATCCCGAGGCGCCGAGCAGGCAGACGAACTCCCCCGGCGCGACGGTGAGGTCGACGCCGTCGAGGGCGACGACGGCGTCCGCCCCGGACCCGAAGACCTTCGAGACGTCGGTGACCTCGACGGCGGGCGGCCCGGTGCGGGGCGCGCGGTCCCGGCGATCCAGCGTGGCGGTCATGAGCTGCCCTCCGAGGGGTGGATCACTTCTGGTCGAGGCCGGCGGAGTCCACGGTGGGACGGCCGGCCGCGGTCAGGGCCTGGTTGAGCGGGCCGACATCGATGAGGCCCTTGACGTTCGCCGCGGACTTCGCGGTCCCGGCCGTCACCGCGTCGTTCGCCAGCTGGGGGAAGGTCGAGGCCAGCGGGTCCGGGTCGAGGCTGACCCCGCTCCACGCCCGGTCGAGGACGTTCGCCGGGAGCGGCTTGCTGCCCGCGGCACCGAGCCCGGCGTTGGCGGCGGCCTTCGCGGCGTTCGGGTCGGTCCGGGCGAGATCCTCGGCGGCGACGAGGCCCTTGAGGAAGGCCGCGACGGTGGCCGGGTGCGCCTGGACGTAGTCGGTGCGGGCGATGACGACCGTCGTCGGGAACTGCCCGTTCGGCCACAGCGTCCGCTCGTCGATGAGCTGGGTCGCGCCGGCCTGGAGCACGAACTGCGAGGCGTACGGCTCGGGCAGCCACCCGCCGTCGAGCTGGCCGGTCTTGTAGGCGTCGAGGGCGCGGGCGTTGTCGATGTTGACGACCTCGACGGCGCCGGGCCCGGTCCCGATCGGCAGGTTGTTGGCCTTGAGCCACTTCTTCAGGGCGATGTCCTGGGTGTTCGCGAGCTGCGGCGTCGCGATCTTCTTGCCCAGGAGCTGCTGCGGGCTCGTGATGCCCGGTCGGACGACGAGTTGCGCGCCGCCCGAGGTGGCCCCGGAGATGACGCGGACGCCGTCGGGGTTCTGCTTGTAGGCGTTGATCGCCGGGCCCGAGCCGAGGAAGCCGAGGTCGATCGAGTTGCCGAGCAGGGCGGCGGTCTCCTCGGGGCCCGCGTTGAACGTCTGCGTCGCGAGCTCGGTCTGGCCGAGGTTCTGCGCGAACAGCCCGTTCTGCACCCCGATCAGGGCGCCGGCGTGGGTGATGTTCGGGAAGTAGCCCAGGCGCAGCTGCGGGGCGGGGCCCTGGTCGGCGGCGGGGGCGGGAGCGGATTCCTGCGCGCGGGAGCAGCCGGCGGCCGCCACTGCGAGGACGGCGAGCGCAGCGACGGCGAGCGCACGCCAGGAACGGGATCGGGTCACGGTTCGGGGTTCTCCTGGGGCGGCCCCGCGGCCGAGGTGGGCGGGGTCGTGGACGAGGACGGTGGTGGCCCTCGAGCGCGCGCGTCGGTCCGGGCGTCGTCAGGTGGGTGACAACGCCGGGCGCGGGCGGAGGGGCGTCAGGAGAACAGACAGGCGCAGCTGTAGACGCGGCCGAAGTCGACGTGGCGACGGGCCACGAGTCGGACTCCGGCGGTCATGGAGATTGAGCCTGCCACGTCGGGCGTGCGGTTGCCACGTTCGTGATCCGCGCGACGCGGGGTGATCTGGGTCGGCTCGGCGTGGACGGGCTTGATCACGACTTCGGTGGCGACACTCCCAAGTGACGCCGGGACGCGCCGCCGAAGTTCGGATCACGGTGCTCGGCGCCGCTCGGCGAGGGCATCGCGGACGTGGGTGAGGAACTGGTCGGGGTTCTCGGTGAGCTCGTACCAGTTCGTCCGGATCACCACCCAGCCCTGCAGGACGAGCGCGTTCTGCCGGTCGGTGTCGCGCAGGAACGCCCGCAGGTCGCGGTGGTAGGCCCACCCGTCGATCTCCACGAGCACCCGCACCTCGTCGAACGCCAGGTCGAGGAACGCACGCCCGTACCCCGGGAGCCACATCTCGCGATCGGCCCGCCACCCGGTGATCCCGTCCGCCGTCAGGGCCCGATGAGCGAGTCGTTCGGCCTGCGAGCGGGCCCCGCCGCTCGCGAGGCGGAGCAGCGTGGCGCAACGGCTGGCCCCGTGACGTCCGGTCGACCGGCGGTGGGCGCGCCGCAGCGCCTCGAGCTCCACCGTCCGTTGCTGCAGGACCTGGTCCACCAGCCGCGCCCCGGCGGAGATGTCGAGGACCGCCACCGCGGCCAGCACGGTCGGGGCCTTCTTGGTCACCGCGACCCCGTCGACGACGACGCGGTCCTCCGGCGGGACCCCGCGGCGCAGCAGGCGCACGCCGGGCCGGGAGCGGGGCTGGGTCCGGTGTGGCACTGCGATCTCGACGTCGGCCGGCGCCGTGTCGGTCAGCCGCCACCAGTACAGCGCCGACCTCCCGACCAGCGTCGCTTCTGGGCCCACGGACAGCATCGCCACCCGGATCCGGGCGCGTGGTGTGTCGGGGTGGTCCGCGGCGCGCAGCACCCGGTACATCACCCGCAGCCACTCGCCCCGCGCGACCTTCGCCTCGATCGCGGCCGCGCTGTAGCCGATCTCCTTCGCCTGCTCGACACTGAGCGCACCGTCCTGGTCGCGGAGCAGCGCCAGGAGGCGGGCCGTGCGTTCGTCCACTCTCACCGGGCTTGGACGACACGACGGGCCGATCGGCTCCCTCCCGAACCATGATCACGTCTTCGGTGGCGCGTCCCGGCGTCACTTGGGCGTGTCGCCACCGAGGTCGTGATCAAGGTCGTGATCAAGGTCGTGGGCCGCCAGAAGCGGGCTGAACCCCGCCTCGCGCCCGCGTCGGGCGACGTCGAGCACGGACTGCAGGTAGTCCAGCATCGCCCTGAGCGGCGCGTGGTCGTGGAAGACCGGCCCGTGGCCGGGCACGACGATGATCACGTCTTCGGCGGCGCGTCCTGGCGTCACTTGGGAGTGTCGCCACCGAAGTCGTGATCAAGGTCGGCGGGGTCCCGCCACGAGCTCAGGCGAAGCAGGTCAGCGGGCCGCCGTGGTAGGTGACCATGTCGTCGAGCGCGGCGAACACGTCGATCGACTCGCCCCGCTCGAGCCCGTCCAGCTCGGCGTACGCGCGGTGGAGGTTCCCGACGATCCGCTCGGCGTCGGGCCAATCGGTGAACCGGTCGAGGTCGGTGTCCCGGGCCGCCTGCAGCGGGCTGACCCCCGCCTCGCGCCCACGCTGCGCGACGTCGAGCACGAACCGCAGGTACTCCAGCGTCGCCTCGAGCGGGGCGTGGTCGTGGAAGACCGGCCCGTGGCCGGGCACGATCGTCCCGGCCGACAACGGCGCGAGCACGTTCTCGAGCACATCCACCGCCCCGGCGACCGACCCCATGAGCAGGAACGGCGTGCCCCCGTTGAACACGAGGTCGCCACAGAACAGCGTCGAGCGCTCCGGGAACCAGACGATCACGTCGTTGGTCGTGTGGGCGGGCGTCCCGACGTGGATCACCTCGGCGCGCAGGTCGCCGGCGTGCAGCGCGACCCGGTCGGTGAAGGTGAGGAACGGCGGCTCGAGGGGAAGGTCGCCCCACTCCGGGTTCTGCCAGTACGGCAGCTCCCGCGCGGGCCCGAACGCGATCGCCTCGGCCCGGGCCCTCTCGTGGGCGACGATGGTGGCCCCGGCGAACAGGACGTTGCCGAAGGTGTGGTCGCCGTGGTGGTGGGTGTTGACCAGCGTCCGCACCGGCGCCGCCGACACCGACCCGATCGCCTCGAGGAACGCTCGGGTACGCCGCTCGGTCGAGCACGAGTCGACCGCCATCACCCCCTGCGGGCCCACGACGAAGCCGGTGTTGTTGATCCACCAGGTGCCGTCGGGCTGCACGTAGGCGTGGATGCCGTCCGACACCTCCTCCAGCCGGGGCGGGCCGGGCTCGGTGATGTCGTCGTGGCGGGCACTCATGGCGTGACTCCTTCAGCGCAGCGGGATGGGGGCAGGACCGGGCACGACGTGCGCGTCGATCGCACCGAGCCCGTCGGCCTCGAGGTGGACACGGTCCCCGGGCGCCAGCCACGGGTACGCCGCGGCGCCGTGGACCCGGGAGAGCTCGAGCAGGCAGCCGGTGCCGACGGTGCCCGAGCCGATCAGGTCGCCCGGCACCACCCGGGTGCCGCGCGAGGCGTACGCGATCATCTCGGCGAAGCTCCAGTACAGGGAGTCGAGCTGCCCCGCGCTGCACGGGCGCTCGTTCACGGATGCCGCCATCGCCGAGGCCGGCGCCAGCTCGTCCGGCGTCAGCATCCACGGTCCGCAGCTCGACGCGAAGTCCTTGCCCTTCGCGGCCCGAGGTTGAGGCGCATCTCGGCGCCCTGCAGGTCGCGGGCGCTCCAGTCGCAGAACAGCACGTACCCGGCGATCAGGTCGCCCGCCTCGTCCGGGGACACGTCACGCCCCTCCCGGTCGATCACCGCGGCGATCTCGAGCTCGTAGTCCAGTGCCTCGGACCCGGGTGGCACCGCCACCTCGTGGTCGGGACCCAGCAGCGCCGCCGGGTTCGTGAAGTAGAAGACCGGCTGCTGATACCAGAGCGGGTCCACGGTCAGCCCGATCGCCGCGCTGGCCGTGACCACGTGCTCCTCGAACGCCATGAAGTCGCGGATCGACGGCGGGCGCGGGATCGGCGGCAGCAGCGTGGTCCCGTCCGGGACCGGGTCGGCCGCCCGCGCCGCCGCCTCGTCGAGATCGTCCGCTGCGATCACCGCCAGCAACGAGGACTCGCCGGGCACCGCGAGCAGCCGCCCGTCGGACCAGACCCCCACGCCCTCCCCGCCCTCGGGCGTGCGGTACGTGCTCCAGCGCATCGTCGACCCCCTCAGGCCTCGCCGATCTCTTCAGGCTTCGGCCCGCAGCTGCTCGGCCGCCTGCGTCATCGACACGAGCTTCGCGCGGGCGAGCGGGCGCGGCAGGGAGAACATGCCGCAGTCGGTCGTCAGGTGCACGCGCTCGGCCGGCACGTGCTCGAGAATTCGCCGTACCCCCGCGACGATCGAGTCCGGGGTCTCGACGACGAGGCGCTTGATGTCGATGCACCCGACGCCGAGGCCCTTGTCGCTCGGGTAGCGCGACCACAGGGCGGCGTCCGCCTCGGGGAAGCCGGTCTCGGCGAAGGCGTACTCCACCGCGTCGACGTCGAGCTCGTTCGCCACCAGCTCGTGGAAGCCGGCGTACGGGGTGATGCCGACCGGCGCGCCGCTGCCGAGGTGGCAGATGTGGAAGACGCGCAGCGCGTCGATGCCCTCGAGCGCACGGTTCAACGTCTCGACGACCAGCGGGTAGTCCTCCGGCGCGTGCAGCGTGAACCCGACGTCGTCGAGCTGGAGCACCTTGACCCCGGCGGCAACGGCGTCGCGGAACTCGGCGTTGTAGGCGTCGGCGAGGTCGCGGTACAGGGCCTTCTTGTCGCCGTAGTGCTTGTCCGTCAGCCACCCGCCGAGGTTGGACGGGCCCATCCCGCTGCAGAACTTCACGGTGCGGGGACTGACCCGGCGGGCGGCCGTCCAGAGGTCGGCGAGGTGCATCGTGCCCCGCCCGACCGGGCCCTCGACGACGACCTCGTTCCAGGTCCCCTCGAATGCCGCCGCACCCTCGCGGCCCATGCCCGGGATGGCGTGGTTGGGCGCGGGGAGCACCTCGATGCCGTCGAGGTGGTAGCTCGGGTAGAGCAGGAACGAGGAGATGAAGCCCTCGTGCCGGTCGTACCAGAGGTGGCCGTCGGTGGGCAGGTCGATACCGGCGTCCACCTGGTCGCCGATCATCGCCCGAACCCCGTCGGAGAACGCCTCGGCGAAGTCGCCGCGCCGCAGCGCGACCCGGATGTCCTCCCCGCCCAGGTCGAAGGTGTTCCAGCGCGGCCGCGGGTAGGAGCCCACCGCCGTCGTCGGGAACAGGTGGCCGAAGTGCTCGGACAGCCGACGCGTCATCGCGGGCCTCCTCGTCGAGGGTTCGTCGGGACCGACCGTCGCACCGTTCGGCACCCGGATCACGTGCCGCTTCGGTTCCGATCAGGGCTTGACGACTCAGCGGTTCCCGACGGGGTCGCGGCGCACCACCGTGGCGGCGTGCCGGAAGGCCTCGGCGACCCGCGAGCGGTCGTCGGCGCGGGTCGCGATCGACACCTCGCACCCTCCGCCGGCGAGCGGGACGAAGCGCACGTCGGGCCGGCCGTAGAAGTGTCGGGCGGGCTCGCCGTGCATCCCGAGCATTCCGGAGGTGGCGACCGCCGCGGGGATGGCGGCCGGCGTGCGAACCATCGGGCTGCGGCGGGTGGTGTCGGTCGCGGCGGGGCCCGCCCAGGCCCGGAGGCCGGGGTGGCGCCCGACGGGCCGGACCCACGGCAGGCCGTCCAGGTCGGCGAGCTCGAGCCGCTCCGCGTCGGCCAGTGGGGACGACGTGGGCACGACGGCCACCCGCCCGGCCCGCAGCACGAGGTCCATCCGCAGGCCGTCGACAGGCCCGACGTCGTGCACCACCGCGACGTCGACGTCGCCCCGGCGGACCGCGTCGTACTGCGAGTCCCAGTCCAGCTCGACGTGCACCAGGTCGGTCCCCGGGAGCTGCTCGGTCACCAGCGCGCGGAGCTCGTGCCAGCGGTCGGCCGCCCCGAAGCCGAGCACCCCGACGCGGACGGCACCTGCCTCGTCGCCTGGCGCGGCCCGCGCCTGCTCACCGAGGGCGTCGACCCGGGCCAGCAGGTCGAGGGCGTCGGCGACCAGCCGCTCGCCCTCGGGGGTGAGGGTCACCCGGCGGCTGGTGCGGTCGAAGAGGCGGGCGCCGAGCTCGCGTTCCAGGGCGTGCACCCGCCGCCCGAAGGCCTGCGGCGCGATGTAGTGGCGCTCGGCCGCCTTCCGGAAGTGCAGTTCCTCCGCCAGCGTCACCACGTAGCGGAGCGCCTGGATGTCCATGCCGTCGCTCCCGTCGACGGCACCGTACGGCCGCCGGGCGGCCTGCGGGAACCCTCTCGACGGGCCGACGCGCTCACTAGGATCGTCAGGGTGCCCACGGACGCCGAGGACCCGCGCGACGACGAGGTGGACCCGCGCCGCCGGGGTCGTCGACCTGTTCGTCTACGTGGTCGTCCTCAACCTGTTCGTCGAGTACTTCCCGTCGGTGATCAGCGAGACGTTCACGCTGTCGGTGCTGACCGCGGTCCTGCTGAAGGTCGTCCTCGAGGTCGTGGTGGCCGCGAAGAAGCGGGCCAAGGGCTGGTTCACCGCGGCGAGCACCCCGTGGGGGAAGGCGCTGGCCGCGGTCGGCCTGTGGGTGGTGCTCTTCGGGAGCAAGTTCGTCGTGCTCGAGGTGGTCGACCTGGTGTTCGGCGACGCCGTCGCGCTGGGCGGCTTCATCTCGGTGACGCTCCTGATCATCGTGCTCATGCTGGCCCGGGCCGCGGTCCGGTGGCTCCTGGGCCGGCCGCGCCGTCTCAGTGCGCCGCCCAGATCCCGCCGTCGACCGGAAGCACAGCCCCGGTGACGTACGCGGCGGCCCGGGAGGCGAGGAACACCGCGGCGCCCGCCATGTCGTCGGGACGCCCGATGCGGCCCAGCACGGAGTTGGCCGCGATCTCGTCGCCCCGCTCGGCCAGCGTCGCGGCCATCATCTTCGACTCGAACGGACCCGGGGCGATGGCGTTCACCCGGATGTTCCGCCGGCCGAGCTCGGCGGCAAGGACGCGGGTCAGCTGGTGCACGCCGGCCTTGCTCGCCGAGTACGCGTAGGTCGGCAGCGGCGTGACGCGCAGCCCGTCGATGCTGCCGATGTTGATCACGCTGGCCGTGTCTTCGGCGGAGGCCGAGGCCGTCAGCAGCGGCAGGAACGCCCGGGTGAGGTAGAACGGCGCCTTGAGGTTGAGGTCGACCACCTTGTCCCAGGCCGACGCCGGGAACTCCTCGAACGGGGCGCCCCACGTGGCGCCGGCGTTGTTGACGAGCACGTGGATCCGCTCCTCGCGCGCCGAGACCTCCCCCGCGAGGCGCGAGCACTCCTCCTCGGTGGAGACGTCGGCCGGGATCGAGACGACGGTGCCGTGCGGCGAGAGCTCCGCGACGGCGTCGTCCCCGGCGGCCGCCTTGCGGGAGCTGATGTAGACCTTGGCCCCCGCGTCGAGCAGTCCGCGGGCGATCATCAGGCCGATGCCGCGTGTGCCGCCGGTGACCACGGCGACCTTGCCGGTCAGGTCGAACAGATCCACGGTGTCTCCCACACTTCACCCGAGTGCCTCGTGTCGCAGGCCGGGGGCGGCCCGCCCGTCGTCGAGGATTCTGCCCATGGGGTCCTCGCGCCGCTCGGTGCTGCTCGGCGCGGCGGGCGCCGCCGTCCTCGTCGCGGCCGGGTGCAGCACGTCCGCCGCGCCACCCGCGGTCCCGACGTCACCCCCCCCGCCGTCGCCACCCCCGCCGTCGCCACCCGCGGCCCCGGCCGTCGACCTCGCCGCCCCCGCCGCCCAGGTGGTCCCGCGGACCGCCGACGTGCCGGTGCTGTGCTGGCACCAGCTGCGCGACTGGCGCCCCGGCGACTCGGCGTCCGCCCGCGCCACGCTGATCTGCCCGCCCGCCGCGTTCCGCGCGCAGCTCGACGCCCTGCAGGCCGGCGGGTACACGACGATCTCCCCCGACGAGCACCTCGCCCACCTGACGACGGGGGCGCCTTTGCCGCCGAAGCCGGTGCTGCTGACCTTCGACGACTCGCAGGGCAGCCAGATCGCCACCGGCGTCCCGGAGCTGGCGCGCCGCTCGATGCGGGCGGCCTTCTTCGTCATGACGGTGCCGCTGGGCAAGCCGAACTGGATGTCGCGCGACGACGTCAAGCGGCTGCACGACGCCGGGCACACCGTCGCCGCGCACACCTACGACCACCACCGCGCCGACCGCTACACCGGCACCGACTGGGACACCCAGCTCGTGAAGCCCCGCGCCGAGCTGGAGACGATCATCGGCGCCCCGGTCCGCCACTTCGCCTATCCGTACGGCGATTGGAACGCCGGCGACTTCGCCCACCTCGACCAGGCCGGCTACGTCACCGGCTACCAGCTCGCCGAGCAGCCCGTCGACCCGACGCGGCCGCTGCTCTCGCTGCGCCGGACCCTCGTCGGGTCGAGCTGGGGCGGACCCCAGTTGACGTCGGCGATGGCCCGCCCCTGACGCGACCTGAGATGCAAGCGAAGCCCTATCGGCGTGCTCCTCTGACTGCTTGCATCCAATGGCAGGAAAGCCCCGTCGTCAGGCCAGGGCCTTCGCCCGGGCCGCGACGCCCGCCGACCCGAGCAGCCCGGCACCGAGCGCGGCCAGCGCGACCCCCGCGCCCGAGCGCTCGATGCCGAGGGCGTGGTCGAGCGAGAGCTCACCGGGTCCGGCCGCCGCGAGGGCGAAGACTGCCGCGGTGAGAACGGCGTTGTACTCCCAGCCGCCCTTGGTCACCCAGGGCCCGTTGGGGGCATGCACGTGGTACACCGCCGAGCCCATGGCGCCCGAGATCATCGTCGTCGCGAGCGGGGTCGCGAGGCCCGCGGCCAGCAGCGCGCCGCCGCCCGCCTCGGAGACCCCGGCCGCGACGGCGTTCTCCCGTCCCGGCTTGAGGCCCATGCCCTCGAAGCCCGCCGCGGTCCCCTCGATGCCGCCGCCGCCGAACCAGCCGGCCAGCTTCTGCATGCCGTGGCCGAAGAAGAGCAGCCCGACCACGAGCCGCAGCACCGCCATACCGATCTTCACGAGAGCTCCCGTCACCGCACGGACAGTTGTCCCGTCAAGCTAGACCTGGCCCCGGCGGGGGGGGGCTCCGCGAGAAGCTCGGACGAGGGTCACATGCACCCGGACCCCAGATAGGTGCACACTACAAGGGTTCAGCTCGTTGCCCTGACTAACGAATCGGACCGCCCATGACGACGACGGCGCCCGCCGCACCCGTCTCGCGCACCCACCCGGACCACCCCGGGTACAAGTGGCTCGCGCTGTCCAACACCACGCTCGGCGTGCTCATGGCGACGATGAACTCCTCCATCGTCCTCATCTCGCTCCCCGCGATCTTCCGCGGCATCGGCATCAACCCACTGCAGCCGGGCAACATCAGCTTCCTGCTGTGGATGATCATGGGCTACATGCTGGTCACCGCGGTGCTGGTGGTCACGCTGGGCCGGCTCGGCGACATGTACGGCCGCGCGAAGATCTACAACTCCGGCTTCGCGGTGTTCACGATCGCCTCGATCGCACTGGCGCTCGACCCGTTCTCGGGCAGCGGCGGTGCGCTCTGGCTGATCCTCATCCGGGTGCTGCAGGGCATCGGCGGCGCCATGCTGATGGCGAACGCGACGGCGATCCTCACCGACGCCTTCCCGGCCGAGCGCCGCGGCTTCGCGATCGGCACCAACTCGGTGGCCGCGATCGGCGGCTCGTTCATCGGTCTGCTCGTCGGCGGCGTCCTCTCCGAGGTCGACTGGCGCCTGGTCTTCTGGGTGAGCGTGCCGTTCGGCGTGCTCGGCACGATCTGGGCCTACAAGACGCTGCGCGACCCGGCCGCCCGTCGTCAGCACAAGATCGACTGGTGGGGCAACCTGACCTTCGGCGTCGGGCTGATCATGCTGCTCGTCGGGGTCATCTACGCGATCCAGCCCTACGGCGGGCACGCCGAGGGCTGGACGAACCCGTTCGTCCTGGGCTGCCTCATCGCCGGCGTCGTCGTCCTCGCGATCTTCTGCTTCGTCGAGACGCGGGTCGACCAGCCGATGTTCAACCTGCGACTGTTCCGGATCCGGGCGTTCTCGTCGGGCCTGGTCGCGACGCTGATGAGCGCGCTGTCCCGCGGTGGCCTGCAGTTCATGCTGATCATCTGGCTGCAGGGCATCTGGCTGCCGCTGCACGGCTACGAGTACGAGCAGACCCCGCTGTGGTCGGCGATCTACATGCTGCCGCTGACGATCGGCTTCCTGGTGTCCGCGCCGATCTCGGGCGTGCTCTCCGACCGGTTCGGCGCGCGCCTGTTCGCCACCGGCGGCCTGGTCATCGTGGCGCTGACCTTCGTCGCGCTGCTCGTGCTGCCGACGGACTTCAACTACTGGGTCTTCGCGACGATCCTGCTGGTCAACGGCATCGGCTCGGGTCTGTTCATCTCCCCGAACATGACCGGGATCATGAACTCGCTGCCCGCCGACCAGCGCGGCGCCGGCAGCGGCATGATGTCGACGCTCCAGAACTCCGGCATGGCGCTCTCGATCGGCATCTTCTTCTCGATGCTCATCGCGGGCCTCGCGTCGTCGATGCCCACGGCGCTCTTCGGCGGTCTGACCGCCCAGAACGTGCCGCCGAACATCGCGGGGCAGGTGGCCAACCTGCCGCCGGTCGGGACGCTGTTCGCGGCCTTCCTGGGCTACAACCCGATGCAGGAGGTGCTCGGCCCGCAGGTCCTCGCGTCGCTGCCGCCGGGCAACGCGGCGACGCTGGTCGGCAAGCAGTTCTTCCCGAACCTGGTCACCGGCGCCTTCCACGACGGCCTCGTCGTCGTGTTCGCCGTGGCGATCGCGGTCTGTGTCGTCGGCGCCATCGCCTCGCTCTTCCGCGGCGGCAAGTACGTCCACCAGGACGTGGCGGTCGGCGAGCGCGTCGAGCCCGCCGAGGGCGACCCGGCCGGCCCGGCCCTGCCCGCGCCGATCGTCGCGCACCGTCCGCAGCA
>JAICLN010000224.1 GCA_025925615.1 Actinomycetospora sp.
CGCCGACGCCGAGCACGACCTCCGGATCGGGGTGCGCGAGGCGGCCACCACCCTGGCGGACATGGATGTCGCGCGGCCGCGGGCCGGGGTGCGCGAGGAGATCGCGGCCACCCTGCGCCGCCGGCCGCAGCCGACGTGGCCCGCCGGGACGCCCGGGCGGCCGCTGCGGGTGCTGCAGCACGCCGATGAGGTCGAGGCGATCCTCGTCGCCGCCTCCGGGGACGACCCGGGTGGCGCGCTCACCTCGGCCGCCGCGCTCGCCCGCACCGACGCGCTGCGCCCGCTCGCGACGGCCGTGCGGGCCGCTCGCGTCGCCGCGGTCGCCGAGACGGTCCGGGCTCTGACGTCGGCCTGAGCGCTCGACCTGCTGGAGCGAACGGCCCTCTCGCTGCTTCTACGCGTGCGGGAGGGCCGCTCGCTCGACTCAGGGGGTCGGGCGGCGCCGGACCGGGGGCTCGCAGCAGCCGGAGGCGCAGAGGGTGCCGTTGCAGCCGACCCCGCCGCGCGGGCCGTTCCCGAGCGTCCGGGGCGCCGCGCCCGCGACCTGCTCGGCGATGAGCTCGACGATCATGCGGATGAACCGCGGGTCCGACCCGGCGCTCGCCGCCCGGGCCATCGTGACGCCGAGCTTCTCGGCCTGCTCGGCGAGCTCGGTGTCGAGGTCGAACACGACCTCGATGTGATCGGAGACGAAGCCCACCGGGCTCACGACGACGTCCGTGGTGCCCCGGGCGGCGAGCGCGTCGAGGTGGTCCTCGATCTGCGGGTCCAGCCACGGGATCTGCGGCGGCCCGGAGCGCGACTGCCAGACCTGGTCGTGCTCGGCCACCCCGAGCTGCTCCGCGACGAGTCGCGCCGCCTCCCCCACCTGGCGCGAGTACCGGTGACCGCCCTCCTCGGGCGGCCCGGCGGTCTCGTCGGCCGAGACGGGGATCGAGTGGGCGGTGAAGACGAGACGCGCGTCGTGCCCGGCGTCGAGGGTCTCCCGCGCGGTGCGCACCCCGTCGGCGACGGCCTCGACGAACAGCGGGTGGTCGTAGAAGTGGCGCAGCTTGGTGAGGTCGGGGACGAGGGCGTCGTCGCCGAGCCGCTCGGCCGCCGTGGCCCGGGCCCGGGCGATGTCCTCGTGGTACTGCCGGCAGGCCGAGTAGCCGCCGTAGGCGCTGGTGGCGAACACCAACGCGTTCCGGACGCCGTTGCGGGCCATCTCGGTGACGGTGTCCTCGGCGAACGGGTGCCAGTTGCGGTTGCCGAAGTAGATCGGGAGGTCGTGGTCGGTCCCGGCGAGCTCCCGGCGCAGCGCCGCGATGATCTCCCGGTTGAGGTCGTTGATCGGCGACCGGCCGCCGAAGTGGTGGTAGTGCTCCTCGACGGCGTCGAGCCGCTCCGGCGGGACCCCGCGGCCCCGGGTGACGTTCTCGAGGAAGGGCCGGACCTCGTCCGGGGCCTCGGGGCCACCGAAGGACAGGACGAGGACGGCGTCGAACGGCTTCGTGCTCACCCGAGCATGGTTCCCCGCCCGGGGGTGCCTGCCACGTGTGACCCCGAACTGGTCCGAATGGCCGATCGCTCGGACGAGTGATCGGCTTTACCTAGCCCGTCGTGTACGGGGCAGCCTTCGTCGTTCTGCTGATCGTCGTGTTCACGGGTGACTGGGGCGGATCGCTGTGACCGTCGCGCACGAGGGCGGGCACATGCTGATGGCCGTGCTGACGTTCCGGGGATTCCAGTACTTCACGATGGACGACGGCGACAACGCCGGTACCCGTCGCGACAACCAGACGTGGGGACCGGGGGATTTCCTCACCAAGCTGGCAGGTTACTTCGCTCCACCGTTGCTCGGCCTCGGCGGCGCCGCGGTGCTCGCACGGGGCAACGCCTGGGCGGTCCTCGTCGGCGCCCTCGTCTTGGTCTTCGCCGCCTTTCTCTATGCCCGCGGTGGACTCGCCAACCTCGTCACGGCGATCACCGCGGCCGTGCTCATCCTCCTGCTGTGGCGTGGTCCGCCGCTGCTCCAGGTCACTGTCGCGGCCGCGGCGGTATGGCTCATGCTGCTCGGGGGGGCGCGATCGGCGGTGATGATGAGCCGCGCCGTGCAGTCCGACGCCGGCCGGATGGCTAGTCGCTATCTCGTCCCGGCAATCCTGTGGCAGGCGTTGTGGGTGGGTACGGCCCTCGTGTGCCTGTATGCGGGTGGGCGACTGCTGTTCGTCGGCACCGCGTGGCCCGCCGGCCTCTGGCCCTTCGACGTCCGCGCCTGACGTCAGCCCTCGTCGAGGGGGAACGACAGGTGCTGGTGGATCATCTGCCAGTCGCCGTTGCGCCGCTCGAACACCCGCGTGGCCCGGGACCGGACCTCGGTGCCGCCGGCGACGACACGGTCGATCCCCCACGCCACCGCGAGGTCGCCCTCGGCGCGCACCCGCAGATCGGGCACGTCGAAGTCGACCCGGCCCGGCGAGGACTCCAGGCCACGACGACAGACCTCGCGGACCGCGTCGATCCCCTCGTAGCTCATCGGCCCCGCGTGCTCGTAGGACACGACGTCGGGCGCGATGCCCGTCATCATCCCGTCGAGGTCCTTCGCGACGGTCTGCGCGGACCACCGCTCGTGCACAGCCCGCACCTGCTCGACCGAGGCCTCCTCGGGCACGCCGTCGTCGGTGAACGAGTGGTGCTCGTGCGCGACGACCCACCGCCCGTCCTCGCGCCGGAGCCCGAGGGTGAGGCGCAGCCGCCGGTCCGGGGTCCGCTCGAACTCGGCCGGGGTGCCGCAGCGCAGCAGCGCGACGGCGAAGGCCACGTCCCCGCCCGCCGTCACGTCGAGCGACTCGATCTCGAACACCGCGCCGGAGGCCTGCCACTCGAAGAAGCCGGGCCAGGTCTCCTCGTAGGCTGCGAGGCCCCGCACCCCCTGCTCCGGGGGCGGGACGTCGAACATGACGACGTCGTCGGCGTGGTCCGCGAGCACCCCGGCCATGTCGCCGGTGTGGACCGCCACCGCCCACCGCGCCACCAGGTCGCGGATCCACTGCTCGTCGTCGGCCACGGCGTCTCCCTCGCTCCCGGTGTCGAGGCCAGCACACCACGATCCGGGCATTCCGGGTGATGCCGGAGACCACGCGAACCGGCCCGGCCGGCGCCCCCCGCGCCGACCGGGCCGGTGCCCCCGCGTCCCCCCCGTCCCGTCCCCCCCCGTCTCAGCGCGGCGCGAACAACCCCTCGGGGTCGTAGGCGCGCCGGATCATCTCCAGCCGGTCGAGCTTGGCCCCGTACGCGGTCCGGCGGTCCTCGTCGTCGGGGTCGGCGACGCCGTTGAGGTACCGGCCGTCGAGTGCCACCGGCGCGAGCGCGGCGTGCAGCGCGCGTGCCCAGGTCTGCTGCCCCTCGAAGCCGTCGGCGCTCGGCGTCTGACCCACGATGAACGCGTTCAGCCGGGGCGACCGGCCTCCCCCGAACGCCGTCGCCTCGTCGTCGACCGTCGCGTACGCACCATCGAGCATGTAGAGGAGGCACAGCGACAGCGGGCCCCGACCGGCGACACCGTCCGCCAGGGTCCGGATCGCGGTGTCGGAGAGTGGCAGCTCGAGGAAGCAGGCCTTGTCGTAGCAGTGGACGCCGGGCGCGCTCGGCCCCTCGTCGATCATCTGCTGGAGCGCCGGGTAGGGCATCGGCGTGACCATCGAGAAGAGCGGCTCGGCGGCGCCCAGGCGGGCGGCGACCGCGTGGTGCTCCTCGGCCGCACCGAACCCCGTCACGATGATCGCCCATCCCGGCGCGAAGCGGTGCTCCTCGGGGACGAACGGCTCGGGCGGCGCGTTCATCGACACGACGAACATGTTCAGGGTCGCGGGCAGGTCGGTCATGAGCTCGCGGGCGAGCCGGAGCACCTCCATGCCACGGTCGGCGTCGTAGAAGAACATCCCCATGTCGACCAGGGGCGGGATCGGGTGCAGCGCCAGCTCGAAGCGCGTCACCACCCCGAAGCCGGAACCGCCGCCGCGCAACGCCCAGAACAGGTCGGGGTCGGCCTCCGGGCCCACTCGCCGGACGAGCCCGTCAGCGGTCACGACCTCGGCGCCGAGCAGGTTGTCGACCGTCAGGCCGTGCCGCCGGGTCAGCCATCCCATGCCGCCGCCGAGGGTGATGCCCCCGAGGCCGGTGTGGCTGACCGCGCCCGTCGGGACGGCGAGGCCGTGGGCCGCCGTCCCCGCGTCGAGGTCGCTGAGCAGGGCGCCGCCGCCCACCCACGCCGTTCGGCGCTCGGGGTCGACCGTGAGGTCGCGCATCCGGCCGAGGTCCACCACCAGCGCGCCGTCCCCCAGCGCCGCTCCGGACGAGCCGTGGCCGCCCCCGCGGACCGTGACGCGCAGCCCGGCCTCCCGGGCGACCCGCAGGCTCGCCACCACCTCCTGAGCACTCGAGCACCGGACGATCGCGGCCGGGTACCGGTCGACGTCGGCGTTCCACATGACCCGCGCCGCGTCGTAGCCCGCGTCGCCCTGGGTCACCAGATCGCCCCCCGCGCCCGAGTGCAGCCCCCGGAGCCCCGTCACTGTCGTCATGGCCCGCCTCCGCCTCGTCCTGGTTTTCTCCCCCGAACGAGGATCACGGAGCGTCATGGTTGCGCGGATCCGGGGAATCCCCGGGACCGGCGGTCCCGGGGGTCCTAGGGTCGGCCGGGTGGAGGGTCGCGAGGGCGAGCAGCGGCAGCTCAACCGCCTGCTCGCCGAGGCCCGCCGCTCCCATGCGGGCACGTTCGGCCTCCGGGGTCCGGCGGGCTCGGGCAAGACGACGCTCTGCGAGCACGCGGTCGGTGCCGCCGATGGGATGACGGCTCTCGTGGTGCGCGGGACCGAGAGTGAGCGTGACCTCCCGCTGGCCGCGCTGCTCGCGCTGCTGCGACCCCTCGAGGAACGTGTCGACGACCTGGCCGACGGCCCCCGGGGTGTGGCGCGCGCCCTGCTGGACGGCGTCGGGTCCCAGGTGGGGGCCGATCCCTTCGCCCTCGGGGTCACTTGTCTCGCGCTCCTCGCGGTCGCCGCGGAGAAGGAACCGATGCTGGTCGTCGTCGACGACGCCCAGTGGATCGACGACGTGTCGGGGCACGCGATGGCCTTCGCGTTCCGGCGCCTGGCGCGGGACGCCGTCGCGGTCGTCCTCGCCTGCCGGGACGACGGAGCGTCGGGCGACGACCGCGCGTGCCCCCTCCCCGGCCCCTGGCCGTGGACCGAGCTGGGCGGGCTCGGAGTGGAGGAGGCGGTGCGGCTGCTGGGCGAGCGCGGGGTGGCGCCGGCGGTCGCGACCCGCCTGCGCGAGGCGTGCGCCGGCAACCCGCTCGCACTCCTCGAGCTCGCCGCCGGCCTCTCCCCGGAGCAGCGGACCGGAGCGGCGCCGCTCCCGGACCCGGTGCCCCTCGGGCCACGTGGCACCGCATCCCTGGGGGGACGACTGACGGGCCTGACGTCGCCGTGCCTGCACGCCCTGGCCGTGCTCGCCGTGGCCGGGGACGCCGAGCTGCCCGACCACGCCCGCGCGCTCGGCGCTGCCGGTGTCGACCCGGTCGTGCTCGAGGAGGCCGAGCGGGCCGGGGTGGTGCGGATGGAGGGCGCCTTCCCCCGCTTCGCCCATCCGCTGCTGCGCTCGGCGGTCGCGACGACGGCGGGTCCGGACACGCTGCGGCGGGCGCACGCGTCCTGGGCCAGGCTCGACGGCATCTCCGTGGGTCGGCGCGCGCACCACCTCGCCACCTCGACCGTCGGGGTGTCGGAAGAGGTCGCCGCGACGCTCGAGGAGGCCGCCGACCTCGCGGCCGACCGTGGCGGCGTGGCCGCCGGGGTCGATGCCCTCGTCAAGGCGGCGCTCGTCTCGCCCGACCCCGGGGACCGCGCCCGTCGCCGGCTGCGCGCGGCGGAGTCGGCCTTCCTCGCCGGTCGGCGGGACCTGGCGCACGAGCTGGTCAGCGCCGTCCTCGCCGAGGAGACCACATCGCTCGACGAGACACCGGCCGGTCTGCGCGACCAGGCGCTCGCGCTGGACGCATCGTTGCGGGTATGGACCACGGAGGCCGGTGAGGCGCACGTCGTCGTCCGCCCGGTGATCGATCGCCTGGCCGGGCCGGCACCTGAACTGGCAGCGCTGCTGGGCGTGCAGCTGGTCGTGGCGATGTGGAGCGCGGGGCAGACGCGCGCAGGCACCACCCTCGCCGGTGAGCTCCGTGAGTTCGCCATCGAGGACGCGGCGATCCGCCACCTCGTCGACTTCGCCTACGCGATCTTCAGCCTGGGAATCGGTGATCCCGGTCCCTCGCGCGAGCTCGTGGAGCATGGCGATCCGGCGGCATGGCGATCCGAACTGCTCGAGCGCTTCCCCTCGTACTACACGGGACTGCACCACTGGTGGCGCTACGCCGACCGCATCGACGCCGGACTCGTCGAGATCGGCGCACACATCGAATTCGCTCGCGGGCGGATGGCGACGACGTTGCTTCCCCACCCCTTGATGCTCCGGGCCGACATCCGCTTCGAGACCGGTGAGATCGCTCGGGCTCGCGCCGATCTCACCGAGGCGATCGGCCTCTGTGAGGAGACCGGTCAGGGCGGGCTGCTCGCCTTCGCACACGCGATGCGTGGCAGAACGGCCGCCCTGGAGGGCGACGAGTCGCTCGCACGAGCCGGGGCCGAGATGGCGCTCGAGACGGCCCGGCTCAGCGGCTTACGCCCCATCCTGCTCTACGCCCACCACACCCTCGGGCTCCTCGAGCTGGGCCTCGGCCGCCCGGAGGAGGCCGTCCGCCACTTGGGGCAGGTGCGTGCAACAGCCCGCGATCTCGGCTCCCAGCACCCCAAGATCGTCCCCTGGCACGCCGACCTCGTGGAGGCCCTCCTCGGGGCCGGGCGCCGTGAGGAAGCAGCCGTGGTCTCCGCCGAGCTCACCGCCGACGCCGAACGCTGTGACAGCGCCTGGTCCCGTGCGCTCGCCCTCGGCACCGAGGCGCGCGTCGCCCCCGAGGACCGGGCCGACGAGCTGCTCGTCGCGGCCGTCGACGCCCAGGCCGGGATGCCGCTCGAACAGGCGCGGA
>JAICLN010000003.1 GCA_025925615.1 Actinomycetospora sp.
GGTCGGCCATCACCGCGAGTCGTTCGGCTTCGGCATGGCGAACCTCGCCGCCGCGTCCCAGCAGCTGGACACCCCGCTGGTGACGGTCGGTGCAGGCGCGTACGAGGCCGGCCTCTACGCCGCCGGCGGGCGCCTGCTGGGCCCGCTCACCTTCCTCGCCAACTCCCTCGGCCTGGTCGCCGCTCCGTGGCTCGCCCGCGCCGGGGCCGACGAGTCCGCGCTGCGGGGCGAGGAGCGCCGGGTCCTGCGGGTCGGGGTCGCGTTGTGCGCCGCGCCGCTGGTGGCCGCGGTCGCCGGACCTCCGCTGATCCCGCTGCTGCTGGGCGTCGAGTACGCGAGCTCCGGCACGGTGTTCGCGATCCTCGCGATCGGCGCGGCCGTCGTCACCGTCAACCAGCCGTTCGCGATCATCGCCCAGAACCGCGGAAGGGAGCGGGCGGTCGCCGCCGGCATCGCCGTCGGCCTCGCGTTCGGGCTGCTGGCGACGCTGGTCCTCTCGTGGTGGGGCGGTGCCGTGTGGGCCGCCGTCGGGTACCTCGTCAGCCAGGCCGTGATCTTCGTGCTGCTGGGCCTGACGGCGCGCCGGGCCCGCCGCGACGGCGCGATCGGCGGCGCCTCCGCCGTCCCGGAGGGCCCGGAGATCAGCTGAGCGTCACAGGTGCGCCGGCATGCGCTTCACGACGTGGAAGAAGTTGCCGGGCATGAGCTCGGGCTCGCCCGCGACGACGTGCGGGGCGCGGGTGAGCAGTTCGGTGAACAGGGCGCGGAGCTGGAAGCGGGCGAGCTGGTTGCCCAGGCAGTGGTGGATGCCGCCGCCCCCGAAGCTGATGTGCGGGTTGGGGTGGCGTGAGAGGTCCAGCTCGTGGGCCCGCTCGATCCGCGACTCGTCCCGGTTGGCCGAGCTGTAGAACATGACGACCTTGTCGCCCTCGGTGATCTGCTGGCCGCGGAACTCGAGGTCGTGCGACGCCGTCCGCCGGAACGTCATGATCGGGGTCGCCCAGCGCACGATCTCCTCGACGGCGGTCTGGATGCGGCCCTCGAGGTCGGCGAGGAGCCATTCCCGCTGGTCGGGGTGGTCCGTCAGGGCACGCAGGCCGTGGCTGGTCGACTGCCGGGTGGTGTCGGTGCCCGCGATGGTGAGCAGGCAGAAGAACGCGGCGATGTCTTCGTCGGTGAGCTGCTCGCCGTCCACCTCGGCCTGCACGAGGGCGGTGATCAGGTCGTCCTGCGGGTCCTGACGGCGCTCGTCGGCGAGCCGGATACAGAGCTGGTGGGTCGAGACGATGGCCTGGAACATCCGGCCGACGCGCTCGGACTGCGTGTGCCCGACCAGCTCCGGGTCGTGCCACCCGACGAGCACCTTCATCTCGCGGTTGGCCTCCTGCCGGTCCCCGTCCGGCACGCCCATCATGTCGTTGATGTTGTGCATCGGGAGCAGCTCGGCGCACTCGGAGACGAACTCCGCCGTGCCCCCACCGGCCTGCGCCTTCTCGACGAGGTTGTCGACGACCTTGCGCGCGTTGGCCTCGATGCGGTCGTTGATCCGGCGCATCTGCTTGGGCGTGAAGGCGGCCGACACCAGCTTGCGCATCTTCGAGTGGCGCGGCGGGTCCATCGCGATGATCGACTGGGCGGCCTCGACGAGCTCCGCCGGCGCGCTCTCCATGAGAATCCCCGGCCCGGAGAGGAAGTCCTCGTTGCGCTTGGTGACCTCGACGAGGTCGTCGTAGGTCGTCACCGCCCAGAACCCGAAGTCCTCCGGGTCGTCGAGCAGCGAGTCCTCCATCGGGGGATGCCAGGTGATCGTGCCGCGCTCGCGCAGCCGGGCGAACGTCTTCTCCCGCTCCTCGCCCGTGGTCGACCAGAACGCCCGGGACGAGATGTCCTCGGCGTCGTGGGGCCGGTCCGGGTTCCCGCTGGCGGTGCGCGTCGCGTGCTCGGTCATCTCGAGCACCTCCTCGTCGTGGTGGTGACGTCGAGAGTGGACACATCGACCATATGTGTCAAGTACGTGGACCTGTGTGGATTCGGTGTCTAGGCTGCGGGACGTGACGACCCCGTACCGCGACTCCGCGCGCCGTCTCATGCGCGACGCCGCCCTCGACGTCGCGGCCGAGGAGGTGCTCGCGCACGGCTGGGACGGGCTGCAGATGCGCGCGGTGGCGACCCGCATCGGCGTCAGCAGACAGACGCTCTACAACGCCTTCGGCGACAAGCACGGGCTCGCCGACGCCCTGATCATGCGGCTGCTCGACGCCTTCCTCGACGGCATCGACGCCGCGATCGCGCGGGAGAGCACGCTGCGCGACCGGTGGGAGGCGACGGTGCGCTTCGTGCTGGAGACCGCCGTCGACGAGCCGCTGCTCCGCGCCGTGCTCACCGGCACCAGCAGCGACGAGTTCCTGCCTCTGCTCACCAGCGACGGCGGGCCACTCGTGACCCGGGCCCGCGACCACGTGGCCGCGACGATGGCCGCGCACCACCCCGAGCTCGACCGCACGTCATTGACCCGGACCGCAGAGTCGGTCACGCGGCTCGTGATCAGCCACATCGTGCTGCCGTTGCACCCGCCGGGCGAGGTCGCCCCCCACCTCGCCGACCTCGCGGTGGCGGACGCCGGGGTGCGGAGTCGCTAGGTCCGTTTCGAGCGAAGGGCCCCTTCGGTCGAGGCGAGCGGCGAGGGGCGCCCCGCGCCGGGATCACGGCGCGGGGCGACCTCCCCGGGGGTGCGGAGCACTAGGCAGTCGATCATGCCGAGCGCGACATCGGGGGAGTGCCGCGCTCGCCATGATCATCTGCCTGGTGGGTCAGGAGCCCGACGTCGGGGTGCTGGTCGGGTTCGTGCGCGACGGCGTGCGGGTCCGGGCCGGGCGGGTCGCGGTCTCGGTGGCGTCCGGCCCCCGGCCGGCGGTGGTCGCCCGCGGAGCCCGCGTGCGGGTGGTCCGCGCCCGAGCCGCCTGGTCGGCGTCGGCCGGTTCCTCGGGCTCGACGGTCGTGGTCGCGTCGGTGGCCGCGGCCGTCCGGGTCGTGGAGCGGGTGGCCCGACGGGTCCGGGTGGCCGTTCCCGACGACGGTGCCGGGGCGGCGGTGTCGTCCGACGGCGTCGGTCCGGACGGCGTGGTCTCCGCGGGCGGTGTCGCCGCTGTGACGGGGGCGGGCTCGCGGGGTGCGCTCTCGTCGGCGGTGGTGGGCGCGTGGGTCTCGTTCGTCTCGAGGCCCTTCGAGGCCGTCCCGTGGGGGTCGACTCCGTTCGACGGCAGGTGCCCGTTGGTCGCGACCGGAGCGGCCGTCGGGGTCACGGTCGCCGGGGACGTGGGCTCGCTCGCCACGGCGCTCTCCGTCGCGGCCGGCTCGACGGGCGTCGTGGCGGCCGGGCGCCGGGCAGCGCGGGGCCTGCGCGCCGGCTTCTCCGTCGGGTCGGACGCCGACACCGCGGTGGCAGCCGCTGCGGTCGTCGCCGCGGCGGTCTTCGTGGTCCGGGGCTTCCGCGTCCGGGTGGCCGGCTCTCCGGCGGGCTCAGTCGTGCTCGAACCGGTCGTGCTCGTCTCGGCCGGGGTCGGCTCCGCGGTCTTCCGGGTGCTGGTCCGGCGCTTCGGGGCGCTCGGCGCGGCGGCCTCGGGAGTCGTGGCCTCGGTCTTCTCGACCTCGGGCGCCGTCGGCTCGGCCGACCGTCCCGGCGGCAGTGCGCGCGGCGCATCGACCGGGGCCGCCGGCACGCCGATCGCGAACGTGAACACCGACCCGATCAGCGGGGCGCCGACGGTGCGGAGCCCGGCGGCGGCGGCGTCGAGGTCCTCGGGGCGGGCGGACCCGCGGCGCGCGACGAGCACGACGCCGTCGGCGAGGCGGGCGAGGTCGACGGACTCCGGGCTGGTCCCGACCGGCGAGGCGTCCAGTAGCACCCAGGAGTAGGAGCTCCGCAGCGAGGCGAGTGCCGTCGAGGCCGCGGTGGTTCCCCAGGCCTCGCCGGGGTGCTCGACTCCGGGACCCGCGGACAGCACGTCGAGCCCGCCCGGCGTCCAGCGCTGCACGGCGCGGTCGGTGGACCCGCCGTCGAGCACGGTCGCGAGGCCGCGGTCGGCGTCGAGCTCGAGGCGCTTCGCCAGGGCGGGGCGGCGCAGGTCGGCGTCGACGAGCAGGACCGACTCGCCGGCCAGGGCGAGGGCGTCGGCGAGGTCGAGCGCGACCGTCGTCGTGCCCTGCTCCGCGCGCACCCCGGAGACGACGAGGCAGCGGCGGCCGTCGGCCCCGGCCAGGACGGCGGTGCGGAGACGGCGGACGGCGGCGGCGCGGTCACGGGCGGCGGCGGCGCGGCGGCCACGTCGGCCGGGGGCGGGCTCGACGAGCAGCGCGGGCCGGTCGGGACGGCGCGACAGGCCGGGGACGGCGGCGAGGACCGGTGCCTCGAGGGCGGTCTCGAGCGAGGCGGCCGTGTCGACGGCGCGACGCAGCGCGCGGCGGCCGAGGGCGGCGCCGACCCCGAGCACGATGCCCGCGAGCAGGCCGGCGGCCACCAGCATCGTCGTGCCGGGACCGGCCGGGTAGGTCGGCAGCGTCGGCGGGTAGATCAGCTCGGTCGAGACGATCGGGCGGTTCACCGGCTGGCCGGTGGACTCGATGCTGTTGACCAGCCGCGTGAACGAGGTCGCGACCGCGGTGCTGACGAGCTGGGCGTCCTGCGGGGTGGACTCGGTGACCCCGAGGTTGAGCACGACGGTCTCGGCGACCGAGTCCGCGCTCACCGAGTTCTGGATCTGCTCGGCCGTGGGCCGCCCGCCGAGCAGCGCCGACGCGTCGGCCGCGACGCGCGGTCCGGTGAGCAGCTCCGAGTAGGACTTCACGCGCTCCGTCGAGAGCTGGGCGCCCTGGTAGGAGTCGCTCGAGCTCGTCGTGGTCTGCGGGGAGGCCACGTAGAAGATCGCCGTCGAGGCGTACGTGCGCGGCAGCAGCAGCGCGACGGCGGCGGCGATCGCCACGCAGACGACGAGGACGCTGCCGACCAGCCACCGGTCCTCGCGCAGCACGGTCATGTACTCGCGGACGTTCACGTCGCTTCTCCCGGATCGCTGCGGTGCACGGGCTCCCGCACGCCCAGCACACGCTGGAGCCCACGGGGGAGGAAGGTGCCGGGCGCGGTGCGCTCGGCCTCGGTCAGTTCGTCGCACGCCAGGGCGAGGGCGACGAGGATGAAGACCCAGGTCGACGCGGCGGCCGGCTGAGAGGTCAGGAGCGTCGCGAACACGACGAGGGCCACCGGTGCGGCCCGGGCGCGGGTGCCGGGCGGGCGGCGCACCAGGAGCAGGGGGACGAGCAGCGCCGCCGACACCAGCAGCACGAACGGCAGGCCGTTCACGGCGATGTCGGAGATCAGGTTGATGCCCGCCTGCTTCTCGGTGCCCTGGCCGCCCCACGGGTGCGTGGTGAGGGCGCGGAAGCCGGCCGCGGTGGCGTCGGAGCGCTCGTCGAGCGAGGTCTCGTTGGAGGTCTGTTTGGCCTGCAGGCCGAGCACCGGCGCGTAGAACGCCACCCAGCCCGCGAGCCCCATCGCGATCAGACCGCCCAGCTGGCGCACCATCCCGGAGAGCCGGATGCCGCCGCGCGGGCGCAGGAACGCGTCGAGGGCGAGGACCACGACGAAGACGCCGAAGCCCGCCGTCGAGAGCGTCCCGACCAGCCCCGCGAGCAGCAGGACCTTGACGACCCAGGAGCGGTAGCCGACCGCGTCGGCGACGAACCAGCCCGCGGCGCAGTACATGGCCATCCAGCCCGACTCCCGGCCGATGCCGGTCAGCCGGGGGACGTCGACGCCGAACACCGACGAGGTCGAGTAGCTCACCGTGAAGGGGAAGTAGACCGGCTGCGGGCCGACGGTCCCGACGGGGATCGTCGTGATCTGCCCGGCGCCGGGGTAGGTCACCGACCAGTACAGCGCCGTGATGACCCACATCGCGCCGATGACGCAGAGCAGCACGACGAAGCCGCGCCCGAGCACGAGGCGCGCGCGGGGGTCGCCGAGCACCAGGACGGCGGCGGTGAGCGACCCCAGGGTCAGCACGAAGTCCTGGAACAGGCTGCGGATGCGCTCGAGGTCGTCGACCCAGACCCCGTGCAGCGTCATCCACAGGTAGGCCAGGGCCATCAGCGCGAGCAGGGCCGAGACCGCGCGGACCGGCCGGGCGGGGACGAACTCGCGGCGCAGCATGGCGGCGACGCCCGCGGCCAGCGCGAGACCGCAGCCGACGAGGGCGGTGTACTCGCCCAGGGTGCCGGGGCGGAGCAGGACGATCGAGATGAGCAGGAGGCCGACGGGGACGGCCGCGGGTACCCGCGGGGTGGTCACCGAGGCGCGCCGACGCGGGGCCGGCACGCGGACGAGCGACACCGTCACGTCACCACCTCCCCCCGAGGTCACACTGTGCTGACCCTGCCCCGAAAAGACTAGCGGTCGGGTGAAGATCGGTGAACCGGTCGGGGTACGTGATTACGTCACGTCGTCGAGCAAACCGGTCACGAAGTGCCCGATCCCCAGGCGTGTCTGCGCCCGACGCGCGGCCGCCGCCCGCCGCGGGTGGGCGGCGACGAGGCGGGTGAGCGCGGCGCGGACGGCCGCGGGGTCGTCCACCTCGGCGACCTCGCCGATCCCCGTGCCGGTGACCATGCTCGACGCCCAGCCCCGCGCGGGACCCAGCACCGGGACGCCGCGCGCGGCCGCCTCGGCGACGACGCCGCTGGGGGCGTCGTTGTCGTGCAGCACCGCGACGGCGTCCACCCCGGCGACCGCCGCGTCGAACTCGTCCTCGGTGAGCAGGCGGTCGTCGACGTGCAGCCGCCCGCCCGAGACGAGGACCTCGGCGTCGGGGGACGACTCGAGGAGCTTCCGGATGTCGGGCTCGCAGCGTCCGCCGACGACGAGGTGCGCGCCGGCGACCGGGTCGTCCCCGCGTGCGCCCGCGAGCGCGGCGAGGAGCACGGGCAGGTTCTTGCGGGCGCTGATGACGCCGAACACCCCGACGCGGAAGGGACGAACGGTCCGTCGGTCACCTTCTTCCGTCACGAACGGCCCGTTCGTGCCGGCCGGGCTCGAGCCCGCGGCGCCGGACCCCGGAACGGTGACCGGGTCGCGGACCGGCTCGATGCCCGGGAACCCGCGACGGCGCACGACGACCCCGAACGCGTCGGTCAGGAACCGCACCCGCACCCCCGGCAGCCGGGCGAGCACGGCGGCGAGGGCCGGCTTGAGCGCCATGCCCGCGGTGGCCGGCTCGGGCCCGCCGGGCAGGGCGGTCCGCATCAGCAGCACCGAGACCGCCACCGCGCGGCCCGGCCGGGCGAGCGCGAGCAGCAGCGGCGCCACGTTCTTGTCGCCGTCGGGCACCACCAACCGCGTCCCGCGCGCCCGTGCCGTCGCCACCGCGAGGCGCATCGCGTCCCGACGCGACTCCGGCAGCACGACCACCTCGGCCGCGACGTCGGCGAGGTGCTCGTCGAACTCGGGGGAGTCCCGCACCGAGGCCGGGACGAGCAGCAGACGGCGATCGGCGGTCACGGCGCAGAGCAGCATCCGCACGTAGCGCAATCGGTGGCCGGCGGCCTCCATCTCGACGACCGCGATCTCGCATTGGGGTGACACGTGAGCCACATCCTGATGGTCGGATCGCCCGGACGGACGATACTTTCTCCGGTGACGACGACCGTAGGTCACGGCGCGGAGGGTTCCGGCATGCTGTGGGTTCTGACATGAGGGTCGCGTGGCTCACCGACGCCCAGGCCCCGTACCGGGAGCCGCTGTTCTGCGAGCTGGCGACCCGGTGCGACTTCCACGTGCACTTCCTCTTCGCCGAGGAGCCCGAGCGCCACTTCGTCTACCGCGAGCACCCCGGCTACTCCTCGGCCGTGCTGCCCTCGGTGCGCGTGCCGCTGCCGCGCCGGATCGCGAGCCGACTGGATTCCTACCAGGCCGCCCTGCGTCCCGGCTGGACCACGCGCGTACTCGACACGGCCGACGTCGTCGTCATCCCCACCTGGGCCCAGTGGGCGAGCGCCTGGACGATGCTGCGCGCCCACCGCCGCGGGGTGCCGTACGTGATCTTCTCGGAGTCGACGCTGGACTCGCGACAGTTCGACCACGGCCCCGTCGCCTGGCTGCGCACCCGGCTGTTCACCCGTGCGGGCGCCGTCGTCGTCCCCGGCCCGTCGGCGCGCCAGGCGGCCCTGCACACCGGGGTCGAGGCCGACCGCATCGTCGAGTCGGTCAACTCCGTCGACCTCGAGGCGTTCGGCACGCGTCCCCGGGAGCTGCGCGCGGCGGCCGGGGGCGAACCGACGGGTCCCGACGCCGGGCACCACCGCTTCGTCGTCGTCGGGCAGCTCATCGCGCGCAAGAACGTCGGTACGCTGCTCGAGGCGTTCGCGGGCCTCGACGGGGCGCCCACCCTGGACGTCGCCGGTGACGGGGTGGAGCGCGCCGAGCTCGAGGCCGCGGCCCGCCGGCTGGGGGTCGCCGACCGGGTCACCTTCCACGGGTTCCTGGACGAGGCGGGCGTCGTCGAGGTCCTCTCGCGCACCCAGACGCTCGTGCTGCCCTCCACCGAGGAGGTCTACGGGTTCACCGCGCTCGAGGCGCAGGTGGCCGGGCTGCAGGTGGTGGTCTCGGCGCGCGCCGGGATCGCGGAGAACCTCGCGGACACCGCCGGCGCGTGGATCGTGGAGCCCGACGTCGGGGGCGTGCGTCGCGGGCTGGAGGCCGCCCGGGCCGCGTGGACCGGCTGGACCGAGGACGTCCCCGCCGACGCCGCCTCGCCCAAGCGCAGCGCGGACGACGTCCTCGCCGGTGCGCTCCGCGCCTGTGAGCACTTTCCGGGGCTATAACCCCGGAAAGTGCTCACGAGCCGAAGGCACCTCCGGACGACACCCCGGTCGCCCCGTCGAGGTCCAGGGCGTCCGCGGGCGAGATCCCGGACAGCCGGTTCCCGCTGATCGACCCGCCGCGCACGCCGTGGAAGGACACCGCGACCACCGCGTCGGAGCACCGGAACGTGTTCCCGGTGACGGTCACCGCGCTGGGCGGCACCACGTCCCGGCCGCCCGCGGTGTCGCCGCTCCCGCCGGCCAGGGCGTTGACCAGCGCGATCGCGCGGGTGTTCATCGTCGCGTCGTGGGTGTTGGCGCGCGCGGTCACCCGCGCCGAGCCCGAGATGACCTGGATGTGGGCGAACTCGCGCTGCCCGCAGGCCGAGAACTCACAGCCCGAGACGGTGACGTCGGTGGACCAGTCCTCGATGTGGACCGCCTCCATCCGGTAGTTCGTCATCGTGCAGCCGGACACGACGACGTCGGCGCAGTAGGCGATGCCGACCGCGAACCCGGGGGAGTCGTTGTCCCGGAACGTGCACCCCTGCACCCGGACCCGGCGGAACGAGCCCGAGGGGCTGTTGAACTCCAGGTCGCTGTTGGCGTTGCGGGCGAAGGTGCAGCCGGTCACCGTCACGCCGACCGTGACCGCCGTCGACTCGTTGGCCTGGTAGAGCGCGTAGGTCAGGCGGTGGAGCAGGCAGTCGGTGAGCGTGACCTCGTCCGAGACGCCGCCCGCGATGCCGAGCTGGATGCCGTGGCAGAACGCGTCGACGACGTCGGAGGACCCGGCGAGCACCAGCCGCGACAGCGTCAGACGCGTCACCTCGCCGACGCGCACCAGCACCGTCTCGGCGTCGTCGGCGCGCAGGATCTCCAGGCCGTCGACGGTGATGTCGTCCCCGGACAGCTCGAACGCCGCCGTCACGCCGGCGCTCACCCGCAGCGTGCTGCGCCCCGGTTCGCCCGCGAGCAGCACCCCCGAGGGCACCCGCAGCGGCCGGGGCAGCACGAGCCGGTAGGTGCCGGCCGGGACCCGCACGGTGTCGCCGGGGGCGGCCGCGGCGAGCGCCCGGGTGAACGCCGCGGCGTCGTCGGTGCGCCCGTCACCGGTCGCGCCGGACGCGCGGACGTCGTGCACCGCCCCCCGCGACAGCGCAGCACCCGAAGGACGCGGGAGATCGTCGTCCGTCGCCGGGGGACCGGAGGGGGAGGCCCCGCAGGAGAGCGCGCCCCCGACGACGGCGGCCGCGCCCGCCCCCAGCGCGAGGACCCGCCGTCGGGTCAGGCCGGTCAGGCTGCCGCCCGCAAGGGGAGGAACCGGCCGCTCTAGCCGCACGAGGGCTCCCCTCGTGCGGGCACGTCGGGGCGGCACCTCACCGGCCGCGGGCGAGCACCACCTCGGCGACCGTGCGGAGCAGGACCTTCGCGTCGAGCCACAGCGACCAGTTCTCGATGTAGTAGTTGTCGAAACGCGCGCGGTCGGAGATCGGGGTGTCGCCGCGCAGGCCCGAGACCTGCGCGAGCCCCGTCAGCCCCGCCGGGACGCGGTGACGATGACCGTAGCGCGGGTGCTCCGCGGAGAACCGTTCCACGAAGTGGGGACGCTCCGGACGGGGTCCCACGATCGTCATCTCGCCGCGCAGGATGTTCCACAGCTGGGGCAGCTCGTCGAGCGAGGTGGCCCGCAGCAGCCGGCCGACCGGGCCGATCCGGGGGTCGCGGGCGACGGTCCACTGCGTGGCCGACTCGGTCTCCGACGCCGGGCGCATCGAGCGGAACTTCAGGCACTCGAACCGGCGGCCGTCCCGCCCGATCCGCTCCTGCCGGAAGAGGATGCCGGGCCCGCCCTCCCATCGCACCGCGACCGCGCAGGCCAGCAGCACCGGGGAGAGCACCATGAGCGCCAGGACGCTGACGACGACGTCGAAGGCGCGCTTGAGCGTCCACGCGGGGCCGTCGAGCGCCGGGGTGCGGATGCGCATGACCGGCAGCGACCCGATGTGGTCGGAGTTCCCGGTGGCCGTCGCGAAGGCGTGCAGGCGGGGGACGACCAGCAGGTCGCAGTGCTCCGTCGCGGGGGTGCGGACCCGGTCGAGCAGGTCCTCCTCGCGGAACGAGCCGTCGCCGACGAGCAGGACGTCGACGCCGTGCGCCTGCACGAGGTCGTCGAGGTCGGAGAGTGTGCCGAGGTACGGGAACTGGCCGCCCGCATCGTCCCCGAGCCCGACGGCGGGTCCGGTGCTGTCGACGTGTCCGGCGACGGCCAGGCCGTAGCGCGGGTACCGGCGCAGCAGCGTCACGACCTCCCGCGACACGTCACCGCCCCCGATGACGACGGTGCGGTGCGCGACGACCCGGCGCCGCCGCGCGGTGAGGACCACACCCGTCGTCAGGAACCGGCCGGCGACGACGAGCGCGATCGAGGCGAGGGAGGCCCCGACGAACTCCATGACGCCGAGGTCGTCGTGGCGCAGGGCGAACACCGCGGCGACGAGCGCGATCGCGACGAGCAGCCGGCCGAGCAGGGTGGGCAGCTCGTCGAGCACCGAGAGGTGCAGGCGGGCACGGTAGCGGCCGCCGCCGCACACCAGCGCCACGGTGATGAGGGAGAGCGCCCCGAAGGCCTTGAAGTAGTGGGGCGCCCAGATCATGGGTGCCGCCGCGGCCACGGCATCCACGGGAAGGACGAGCATCCACGCCTGGACCGATCCCGATCGGCGGACGCCGAACAGCGGGCGCGCCGACGGCGGGTCCAGCGGCCGGTCCCGGCGGGGATGGGGGACGGGCCGCTCGATCCGGCCCGCCGTGACGGTGCTCGAGGAGGGCACCACCCGGGCGGGCGTCGGGACAGCGGTCATGCGCGGTCAGCCTCCGGGGGCCCGAGCGGCGGAAAGGAACTGGAAAGGATCGTCGGGGACCGGCGGCCGGGAGGACCCTGGCAAGAGTTCCCAGGTCTGCTCCGGCCGGCTCACGGCGCCGGGGAGACCGACCGTGTTCATTAGCCCGAATGTGTAGTAGACAACTACATGTGGCTAATGCTGGACCTCGGCTACGCGGTCTGGTGGAATCTGTTGGCCCACCGGATGGGTGACGTTGACACCCAGCGTGCACAGGAGGTCCCGGGTGCCGGGGATGGCGGGAAGCGGGCCCGAGACCCCCCCGGCGGGACCCGACTCCCGGCCCCCGGTGGGACGGGGCGCCGAGATCGCCCGGCTCCACGAGTCCCTCGACCGGGCCCGTCGCGGCGGATCGGCCCGCGTGCTCCTCACCGGCGAGTCGGGCATCGGCACCTCCACCCTCGCCGACGCGTTCTGCGCGCAGCTCGAGACCCAGTCCGACGGCGGCCCGGTGGTCGTCCGGGTGGCGGCCCCCGAGCCGGCTGCCGGCCCGAGCGACGTCCCGGTCGCCCACGCCACCACCGAGCACCTCGCCCGCGGGCTGGACGCGGTCGGGGCGCCGGCGCGGGCGACGTCGTCGCGCTCGGCGTCGGGCCTGCACGACGCGCTCGTCCGGCTCCGCCGGGGCCCGCACGGCACTCGCCCCGTCGTCCTCGTCCTGCACGACGTCCACCACGCCGACCCGGCGTCGGCGGTCGTCCTCACCGACCTGCTGGCCCGGCTGCGCACCGGCGGGCTCCTGGTCGTCGTCACGGCCACCGACCCCGACCGGCTGCCCGCGGGCACCCGGGCGTGGTGGCCCTGGCTCTTCCCCGAGGAGCGGGCGACCTGCCCGGCGGGCGACGACGAGGAGACCCGCACCGTCGTCGTCGGGGGCCTCGACGCCGCCGCGGTCGCGGCGTTCGTCGCCGCGCGCCGCCCCGCCTCGCCCGCGCTGGGCCGGGGTGTCGCCGAACGGCTGGTCGCCGCCACCGGTGGCCATCCGGTACACCTCGCGCTGCTCGTGCGGAGCCTGCCCGACGAGGTGCTCGCCGGCGCGGCGCCCGCCCCGCCGTGGCGCAGCCTCTCCGCCGACGTCGATGCGACGGCGGGTGCCCTGCGCCCGACCGCCCGCCGCCTCCTCGGCGCGCTGGCCGTGCTGGGCGGGCCGGCGCCGGTGGCCCTCGTCGAACAGGTGGCCGGGCTGACCGACGCGGACGTGGGCGACGCCGACGTCGACGACCTCGCCGCCTCGGGCCTCGTCGTCGTCGAGCGGCGTGGCGCGGGTTCGGTGCTGGCGTTCGTGCACCGGCTCGTCCGCGCCGTGGTCCTGCGCGCGCTGCCCCCGGACCACGCCGGCACGCTGCACTGCGCGGCCGCCGTCGCCCTCGGCGGTCGCGCCGGGTTCGCGCACGCCGTCGCGGGCGCGGCGGGGCGGCCCTACCCCGCGCTCGCCGTGGCGCTCGAGGAGTCCGCGGCGGCGGAGCGCAGCGACCACGACGAGGCCGCGACCCGGCTGCTGTGGGCCGCGGACCTCAGCCCGAACGGCGCGGAGCGGGAAGCGCGCGTGCTCGCCGCGGCCGTCCGGCTGGTCCGCGCCGGCGCGCCGAGCCGGCTCCGGGCCCTCGAACCGGTCCTGCGCGAGGCCCGCCCGTGCGCGGAGCGGGACCTCGCGCTCGGGATGCTGCTCGCCGAGGCCTCCGACCCGGAGGCGCACCAGCGGCTGCTGGCCGCCGCCGAGGACCCCGACGCCGACCCGCAGGTGGCCGCGCTCGCCGCCGTGCACCTCGGCCTCGATCACGCGCTGCGCGGTCGGGGCGTGCGCGCGGTCGAGGCCGTGGCGCGGGTGCCGGAGCTCACCGAGGAGCCGCGCCGGCGGGAGCAGGCCCGGGTGCTCGCCGCGGTCGGCCGGGCCCAGCAGTGGGGCCCGGACGCCGGGCTGGAGATCCTCGAGGGGGAGATCGAGTCCGCCTACGGCGCCGACCCCGCCATCATCTCGGGTCGGCTGCTGCTCGCCGCCGGCCGCACCGGCGAGGCGTACGCCCGCCTGCGGGAGGGCCTCGACCGGATCCGAGGCGGCGCGCAGACCGTCACCGGGCGCCTCGTGCACCTCTACCTCGCCGAGGCCGCGTTCCGCACCGGCCGCCTCGACGAGGCCGAGGCCGAGGCGCGGGTGGGCGCGTCGACGACCCGTGAGGTCGGGAGCCCCTGGATCGGCCCGGCGTCGGAGGCCGTCCTGGGGGCCGTGCTGGCGGTGCGCGGGGAGGCCGCGGCCGCCGACGAGCACCTGCGCCACGCGGATGCCGCCCTGCGCCGGATCCCGCACGCGCTCGGCCTGGCCACGCTGCGCATCGCCGAGGCCGTCGCCGCCGGTGTCCGCGGCGACGCCGAGCGCGCCCACCGGATGCTCGACGCGCTCACCGACGGCCCGATCCCGACGATGCTGACGGCCCCGACGGCGCCGTGGCGGGTGCTGCGCGCCGAGGTCGCCCTGGACGCGGGGCACACCGGGGTCGCCGTGCGGGAGATCGACGAGTGGCCGGTGTTCGGGGCGCCGCTGTGGTTCGCCCTGGCCCGCCACCGGCTGCTCGGCCGGCTCGCGGAGCGCTCGGGCGAGCCCGACGCCGCCCGGGCCTGCTACCGGGTGGCGCTCGACCTCGCCGAGGCCGACCCGGACGGCGCCGCGACCTGCCCCGCCGAGATCGCCGCGCTGCACGCCGCGGCCGGCGTGCTCGCCCGCGCGCAGGGCTGGCCGACCGCGCCCGCCCACCTCGCCGCGGCCCGGCGTGGATACGCCGCCCTCGGCGCCCGGCCCTGGGTGACTCGCCTCGACGCCGAGATCGACGCCGAGATCGACGCCGAGATCGACGCCGAGATCGACGCCGAGATGAGCGGCGCCGGGACGAGCAGTGGCCCCTCGACGCGGGACGCCGTGGCGCCCGCCGACGGTGCGCCGGACGTCCCCGCCGCGCGGGTCCCCGCCGTGGGGGAGCGGTCGGTGCTCGCGCCGTCGGGCGTCCCCGCGGCGCGCGCCACCCTGCCCGTGCCGTCGGCGACGTCCGTCGACCTCGCCGAGGACCACGCCGCCCTGACCCCGCGCGAGCGCGAGGTCGTGCGCCTCGTCGCCCAGGGGATGACCAGCCGCGAGGTCGCCGCGGCGCTCTACGTGACCCCGAAGGCGATCAGCTACCACCTGGGCAACGTCTTCGCGAAGCTCGGCGTGACCTCCCGGCGCCAGCTGTGGGGCCGTCGGTTCTGAGGGGGCATATCTGACCCCCGTTCGGGGGAACAAGAATCTCGTGGAGCAGCAGCGGCGTGGCAGACGGTGGCTGTGGATCGGCGGTGCGGTCGTGGCCGTGCTCGCCGTCGCGATCGGGACGATCGGGATCGTCGGTGCCCGTGAGGCCGACGCCGACCCCGGCACCGGGATGCTGCGCCTCGCGCACCTCTCGCCGAGCACCCCGGCCGTCGACATGTACGCGACCGGCCCGGACCTGCCGCTGACCGAGATCGCCGGCGGCGTCGCCTACCGCGCCGTGAGCCCGTACCTCACCGAGCCTGCCGGCACCTACCGCATCCAGGGCCGCCCGGCCGGCGCGCCCGCCGCGAGCCCGCCGCTGTTCGACGTGGCCGTCGACCTGCCCGCCGGCTCTGCCCAGACCGCGACCTTCGTCGACATCGGCCCGAACGGCGCCACCCAGGCCCAGGTGCTCGACGACGACACCGCGCCCGCCGCCACCGGCTCCGGGGCGCTGCGCGTCGTGCAGGCCGCCGCCGAGGTGGGCCCGCTCGACGTCCAGGCCAGTGACCCGGCCGGCCGGGACGCCGACATCCCGGTCGCCCACACCCTCTTCTACGGCTCGGCCACCCCCTACGCGACCCTCGCCGCGCACCAGTGGTCGGTGCGCCTGACCAGCCGCCCCCGCAAGGAGACGACGGTGCAGGTGCCCGTCACGAGCACGTCGGTGGCGAGCCTCGTCGTCACCCGCGGCGCGGACGGGGACCTCGCCGCCCAGCTGGTGCCGGACGCCGCCTCCGCCGCCGGCGTCCCCTCACCCGCCCCCGGCGCACCGCCGGTCGCGGCGCCGCCCGCTCCGCGCACCGCGGAGTCCGCGGCCCCGCCCGTCGCCCCCGGCTCCCAGGCCCCGCAGCCCCCGAGCACGCAGGACACCTCGCAGCCCCCGACGCCGCCCGCCCCGAAGATCCCCTCACCGCCGGCCGGCGGCATCGGTGCCGGTCTCGGCGGCCTCGCCCGCGACCACGTCGACACCCTCGCCGCCGGCGGCATCTGGGACACCGTCGCGGGCTGGTTCGGCGCGGGCGGCAACGAGGACCCGGGCGCGCCCCGGGCGGTCCGCATGCCGCTGGCCGTCGCCACCGCGCCCCCGCCCGGCGGGCCGCACCCGACGAGCCTGGACATCCCGTCGATCGGCCTCGACGCCGCGGACCCGACGGACCTGCGCATCGACTACCGCGGTGCCCTGCAGGTCCCGACCGACTACTCGAAGGTCGGCTGGTTCTCCTCGTCCGCCGTCCCCGGTGACCCGGGCTCGGCGGTGATGGTCGGCCACGTCGACACCCGCAACGGCCCCGCGGTGTTCGGGCGCCTCGACACCCTCAAGCCCGGCGACGTCATCGAGGTCGGCCGCTCCGACGGCGGCACGGCCCACTTCGGGGTCGACTCGGTGGAGACGTTCGCGAAGGACAACCTGCCGACCGAACGCGTCTACGGCCCGACGACGACGCCGACGCTGCGACTGATGACGTGCGGTGGCCCGTTCGATGACGGGACGCTGAACTACCGCGACAACATCGTGGTGTTCGCGACGCCCCGGTCCTGACGACGGCTCCGGAGGCCCCGCCGCGGCGCGAGCAGCGTCGCGGCGGCCCGGTGGCGCAGGGACGTGGGGTCGGTCGACGCGACCATCATGATCCGCTGGCGCAGCCAGGTCACCGGTTCGCGGGCGAGGCCGACCGCCACGTCGCGCCGGCGCACCACGTCGGCGTGCTGGGCGCGCAGCTCGCGCAGGAACCGGTGCTGCAGGGCCATGTTGCGCCGCCGCGAGCTCGAGGTGATCGAGCCGCTCGCCAGTCGGAACCGTGACAGCGACTCGGGCATCCCGAAGAACCCGCCCTGGGTGACGAGGCGGGCCGCGAGCCCGACGTCGAGGGCGTAGCCGTTGTCGGGGAAGCCGCCGACCGCGTCGAACGCGTCCCGGCGGAAGAGCATGTTGCCGGGCACCCCGATCGGGCTGCCGCGGTGGCGCACGATCCGCCGCAGCACCGTCGTCGCGTCCCGCTTCCCGAGCAGGTCGTTGCTGCGCAGCGCGCGGCCGCGGGCGATCACGCGGTCGTCGTCGTCCACGAGGTCGTGTCGGCAGGACACCAGCGCCAGGGTCGGGTCCGCGTCCATCACCGCGACCTGCTCGGCGAGCACGGTGGGCGCCAGGAGGTCGTCGGCGTTGAGCACCTTCACCAACGACGCCCGCGCGTGGCCGACCGCGAGCTGGAAGTTCTCGGTGACCGGAACCGTCTCGGGATTGCGCACGAGGCGGACCCGCGGGTCGGCGAAACCGCGCACGACCTCGGCGGAGCCGTCGGTGCACGCGTTGTCGAGTACGACGAGCTCGAAGTCGGTGAACGTCTGGGCCAGCACGCTCGCCACGGTGCGGCCGATGTAGCGCTCCTTCTGGTAGAGCGGCACCACCACCGACACCCGGGGGACGGGGGCCGGGCCCGCCGGGTCACGCACCGTCAGTGCGGGCGCGTGAGTGGCTCGTTCGGGCGACACCGTGCCATCGTCCGCGCGCATGCACATCTCCGTCAACCGGATGAATGCGACAACCGACGCGTCATGTGCGTACGGCGTGTGACATGGCCCGGTCGGACCTGGAAGGAGTTCCCAGGGTGCCTGCCCGGTCCGACGGCCGACGATCGTCGATCGATGGACGGCAGCCCGTGCGGAGGACCTCGATGACGCTGGCCACGGCCAGGACCGGCGCGTCCCGCTCGCCCGAGCACGAGGCCGGGCGGCCCCTGGACGTGTGCGTCATCGGGATGCACTACGCGCCCGAGCACACCGGGAACGCGCCGTACACGACGGGCATGGTCGCCGCTCTGCACGACGCCGGGCACCGGGTGCGGGTGGTCACCGGCTACCCGCACTACCCGGCCTGGGAGGTCACCCCCGGGTACACCGGCCTGCGCCGCCACGAGGTCCTCGACGGCGTCCCGGTCACCCGGGTGCGCCACCCCGTGCCGGCCGTGCCCGACGCGCGCCGCCGCGTCGTCATGGACGCCGCGTTCACCGCCCACGCCGCGATGGTGGGCGGGCGACGCCCCGACGTCGTCGTCGCGGTGAGCCCCGTCCTGCTCACCGTGCTCGCCGGGCTGCGGTGGCGCCGGGAGGGTCGGACCGCCCTCGGCGTGGTCACCCAGGACCTCTACAGCCGCGCGCTCGCCGAGACCCGCATGACGTCCTCGCGCCTGGCGCGCGGGGGCGCGAAGCTCGAGGGGGCACTGCTCTCGCGCGCCGACGGTGTCGCGGTCGTCCACGAGCAGTTCGGCGCCCCGCTGGCCGCCCTCGGCGTCGACCCGGCGCGCATCACAACGATCCCGAACTGGTCCCACATCGCCCCGCCCACCGCCGACCGGGCCGCCACCCGCCGCGCCCTCGGCTGGCGCGACGACGAGGTGATCGCGCTGCACGCCGGGAACATGGGCGTGAAGCAGGGGCTGGAGAACGTCGTGGAGGCGGCCCGCGAGGCCGACGCGCGCGGCGCCGCCGTCCGGTTCGTGCTACTCGGGACCGGCAACCAGCGCGCCCGCCTCGAGGAGCTGGGCGCGGGGATCGAGCGACTGGACTTCCTCGACCCGCTGCCCGGTGACCGCTTCCCCGACGCGCTCGCCGCCGCGGACGTCCTCGTGGTCAACGAGGCCGCAACCGTCGCCGAGATGTCGGCGCCCTCGAAGCTCACGTCGTACTTCTCGGCGGGCCGGCCCGTGGTGGCCGCGTCGTGGCCGCGCTCGGCGGCGTCGGCGGAGCTGGCGCGCGCGGACGCCGGCGTGCGCGTCGACCCGGGCGTGCCCGCGGCCCTGCTGGACGCGGTCGTGACGACGGCGGGCGACGGTGTCGCGGCGACGGCCGCCGGGGCCCGCGGCCGGGAGTACGCGCAGAGCACGCTGGGCGCGGCGGCTGCGCACCGTGCCTACTGCGAGTGGGTGGCCGGGCTGGGCGCCATCGTCCGGTCAGGTAAGGCCCCCGCCGGGCACTGAGCGTCCGGCCGACTAGGCAGATGATCATGCCGAGCGCGCCGCGCTCGGCATGATCAACTGACTAGCGTCGTCGGGGCGTCAGGGGTTGCACCGGGGGAGTCCGCGCCCGCCACGGTCCCCACGCACGACGTAGACCTCGGAGAGGTAGCCGGTGCGGCCGTCGGGGAACGAGGCGCGGTACCAGGGGTCGGAGCGCACGTCGTCGGGGTTGGCCTGGGCCGTGGGGTCGGAGAGGTCCCAGTTCCACATCATCTGGCCCTGGGTCCAGCAGTTCGCGACGACGGCGGCCCCGGAGACCATCTCGGTACCGGCCACCTTGCAGTTGCGGCTCGGTGAGGCGCAGTAGGCCAGCGCCTCGGTCGAGAGGTAGGCCGGCGAGGAGTCCTCGACCAGCCGGTCCGGGCCCAGCGCCACCTTGTTCTGGACGATGATCGCCTCGACGGTCTGCGGGACGATCGGCGGTTCCGGGATCGTCAGGCGACCGAGCAGGAACCCCAGCGCCCCGACCACGACCACCCCGACGACGGCGGCGGCCACCAGCACCGCCCGACGCCGCCGTGGCCGGCGCGCACCGTCGTCAGCGCGGGAGGTGCTGGCCGCCGGCGGCATCGGCGAGGGCGGTCTTCGAGCGGCCCGTGCGCCGGGCCATCGTCGCGCACTTCGGGGTGCCGGCCTGCGCGCGCAGCACGCGCAGGTCCCGCGCGAAGTCGACCAGCGGCCCGCCGGCCGGGTCGAGGTCACGCTGCGGTCTGGGCATCGGCGAGGTCCCCCGGGATCGACCCTGCGCGACGGCGAGGCCGGGTGGCCGCCGCGGGGCCGAGCGTCGACCCGCAGACCTATCGGTCGCTCGGCGGGGTCGTTACCCCGATCGGGATGCCACTCCCGCGCTCCGCCGCACGGTCCGCGGGCTCCCCCCGAGCATCGGGCCGTGCGTCCCCCCGTGGCACCGGCCTCGGCCGATGGAAGCGCGGGAGTGGCACTCGGAGTAGATACGTCCTCCACCGTGAGGAGCGATAGCCATCCGGACAACGACCGGCGGCGGTCTATCCGCGTGTGAGGCGGCCTATCCGGCGTTGACGCGGCGGTCCGCACCGCACCCGCGACGGACCTAGCATCGCCTCGACGGCACCACCGGCGCCGTCGTGAACCCGTGATCCGGAGGAGCCCGATGCCGAAGCCGCCGCTGCCCGACGAGGTCCAGCAGTTGCTCACCCGCCCCAACCCGAGCGTGATCACCTCGCTGCGTCCCGACGGCTCGCCGGTGTCGGTGGCCACCTGGTACCTGTGGGAGAACGGCCGCGTGCTGGTCAACATGGACGACGCCCGCACCCGGGTGCGCTACCTGCGCCAGGACCCCCGGACCACGATCACCGTGCTCGCCGAGGACGACTGGTACACCCACGTCTCGATCCAGGGACGCGTCGTGGAGTGGGCCGCCGACGAGGACCTGGCCGACATCGACCGGATCTCGGCGCACTACCGGGGCGCGCCGTACCCGGTGCGCGACCGCACCCGCGTGAGCGCCTGGATCGAGGTCGAGCGCTGGCACGGCTGGGGCAGCCTCAAGGCCAGCGACAACCCGGAGAACTGCCGCCCCGGACTCTGGCCCTCACGACGCCGTCGGCTCCGGCCCCTGCACCGGTGCCGGAGCCGGGGGTGCGCCCGGCCCGTCGACGCGGGCGACCGTGTCGGCGGTCCAGGGCGCGTCGAGCAGCATCCGCGGCGTGACCAGCGCCGACGGCAGGAGCCGGCCGGTCGTCTCCCACCCTTTGTTCGGGGTGAGCCGGCCCGCGTAGCGCCCCGCCATGCCGCGGTGGTGGCCGACCCCGCGCGCGCTGGCGAGGATGTCGCGGCCGACGGTGTCGAGGAAGGCCGGCGCCTCGATGTCCAGGGCGTCGACGAGGCGATCGAGGCTCTCCTGGCACGCGTCCCCGGTGGCCGCGTCGAGGTAGAGCTCCACCGCCTTCCCCAGCACCCCGTCCTCGGCGGGCGGCGCGGGGGCGGGCCGGATCGCGCCCGGCGGCTGGAGCGCCGAGAGCGGAAACCGCTCGCCGAAGGCCCGGGCGACCACCTCGGCGCAGAAGAACGTCCGTGACCCGGGCTCGCCCTCCCACGCGCGGGCCGCCTCGATGGCCAGCTCGCGGATGGTCGCGCCGGCCTCCTCGTCGACGCGCGACCGGTCGAACGAGGCCAGCGCGATCGCCACGATCAGGATCTTCGGGACGCAGAACGTCCCGTCGTCGGGGACCCGCAGCGCGTGCACGGCCGCGACGGCGCGCGCCCGGGCCTCGGCCGAGGGCACGGCGAGCCGGTACACCGACTGGCCCTTGTCCCAGAAGTGCCCGAACTCCTCGGCCCGCAGCCCCGAGAAGTCCCAGGGCTTCGAGGCCAGGTACGACTGGTGGGCGGACGCGATCAGCCCGTCGCCCAGGGCCAGCCCGCTGTGGGAGAAGGCCGACCCGTCGAGACGAGTGATCATCTCACCGAGCGGCTCGCCGGCCATGGGTGTCACCAGGAGTACGTCGCCGGGCTCGACCTGGTCTGGTCGGACGACGACGTCCGTCGTAGGGTTCTCGGTACAAGTCACTGTGGGTCACGCGCCTTGGGGGGCCGGTAACGGACATCCGTCTGCTCGGCACGGTCGAGGTCGCCGGTGCCGCCGTCGTGCGCAGCGAGCTGTTGCGCACGCTCCTGGCCCTGCTCGCCGTGGACCCGGGCCGGCCGGTCCCGCTGTCCACGCTGATCGACGAGATCTACGGCGAGGCGCTGCCCAAGGACCCGCGGGCGGCGCTGCACGTGCAGGTCACGCGGCTGCGCAAGGTCGTCGCCCCGGCCAAGGTCGCGAGCACCGGCGGGGGCTACGCCCTCGAGGTGTCGCGGGCCGAGGTCGACCTCTGCCGCTTCCAGGACGCCGAGCCCGCCACGGCCCTCGCGTGCATCGACGGCGAGCCCTTCCCGGGCTGCCGCACGACGCCTCGGCTCGAGACCGAGCGGCGGCGCGTCGAGGTGCGCTGGCTGGAGCTGGTCGAGGACCGCGCCCGCGCATTGCTCGAGGACGACGAGCCCGGGACGGCCCTCTCCGTCGCGGCTCCGGCCCTCGCCGGCCACCTCGACCGCGAGCACCTGGCCGCGCTCGTGGCGAGCGCGCTGCACCGCGTCGGGCGTTCCGGGGAGGCGCTGCGGACGATCGCCGCGACCCGCCGGGAGCTCAAGGTCGAGCACGGTCTCGACCCCGGCCCGGAGCTGCGCGCCGTCGAGCGGACGGTGCTGGACGCGCGGGACCGGACCTCCGGGGGACGCGCCGTCGTCGGGCGCGAGGAGCCCCTCGCGACGATCCGCGCAGGCCTGGACGACCCGGAGGCGGGCCGCCTCGTGCTCGTCGCCGGCGAGGCGGGCATCGGCAAGTCGACCCTGCTCGGGGCGGCCTCGCAGGAGGCGGCGCGCCGGGGTGCCCGGGTCGGGCGCGGGCTCTGGGAGCACGACCAGGCGCCGTTCGCCGCGTGGGTCGAGGCCCTGCACGGCGTCGGCGTGCTGCCCCCCTCGCTGCGCGACCCCTCGCCCGGGCGCACGCTGCGCCGCCGGCTCGGCCTGGCCGCCGACGAGGGCCCGGTGCTCGTCACCCTCGACGACGCCCACCGCGCCGACCGCGCCTCGCTCGACGTGCTGCGCGCCCTCGGCCGCGCCGGGCTCCCGGCGGGCGTCGTGGTGGTCGTCGCCGCCCGCGAGCCCGACGCCGTCACCCACGCGAGCTGGAGCGAGGCGGCCGCCGACCTCGCCCCGCTCGACGGCGTGGTCCGCACCGTCCTGCGCGAGCTCGACGAGGCGGGGACGCGGGAGATGGTCGGGACGGAGCTGGGGGAGACCCTCGCGACGACGCTGTGGGACCGGACGGCGGGACACCCCCTCCACCTGTCCGCGCTGCTCGCCGAGGTGCGTGACCTGCCCGACGACGCCGCCCGCCTCGCGGTCGCCGCGCGCGTGCCCGAGCGGCTGCGTCCCCTGCTCGACCACCAGCTCCGCCAACTGCCCGACGACTGCCGCGCGGGGCTCGAGGCGCTCGCCGTCCTCGGCGCGATCCCGCTGGCCGACCTGGCCGCGGCCGTCGGGGTCGAGCCCCGCCGACTCGCCGCCGACCTGCGGCCCGCCGTGACCCTCACCCTCGTCGAGGCGACCGCCGACGGGTTCGCCTTCCGCCACGAGCTGACCGCCGTCGCCGTGCTGGACACCGTGCCCGCGATCGTCGCCGCGCAGCTGCACCTGGCCCGCTACGAGGCGCTGCCCGCGGACGCGGCCCCGTTCACGGTGCTGCGCCACGCGCTGGGGGCGGCCACCCTGCTGGACCCCGCCGTCGTCGCCGACGCGCACCTGCCGGCCATCCTCGCCGCCTACCGCGACGGCGCCCTCGCCGACGCCGAGGCCCTGCTCGACGCCGCGCGCGAGCACACCACCCGTCCGTGCCGGGAGCGGCTGCTGCGCGGCCTGGTCCTCGAGGCGCGCGGGCGGGTCGACGAGGCCGCCGACGAGTTCGACGCGGTGGTCGCCGACCCGGGCTCGGACGTCGCCGAGGCGGTCGCCGCGGCGATGGGCGACGACGCCCAGGGGCCGTCGGTCGCCGGCCGGCCACGGCGCCTCGAGCGCCTGCGGCGGGTCCGGGAGCTGGCCCTCGACGACCGCCAGCGGGCCCGGGTGCTGCGCGGGATGATCACCGAGGAGCAGCAGCTCGTCGGCGTGACGGAGACGCCCTCGCTGGTCGCCGAGCTCATGGCGTTCGCCGATGCTCCGGACGAGGCCGACCCGCACCTGGCGGCCGAGGTCGCCGTCGCCACGGCGTTCCTCCAGCTCGACGCGGCCGTGCCCGCGGCCGAGCGCGTGGACACCTGCCGTCGGGCCCGGGAGCTCGCCGACGCCGCGGGCGAGACGACGCTGCGCTTCGAGGCCGACGAGCTGCTGGTCGCCGCTCTCGTGACCGCCGGCCGGCTCCACGACGCCCTCGAGCGGCGCGTCGCCCTCGTGCCCGAGGCCGAGCGCCGGCACCGGCCCCGCACCATGTGGGCCAACCGCCTCTTCGACGCCGCGCTGCTGCTCGGGACGGGCAAGGTCGCCGACGCCGACGAGGCCGCCCAGGACGCCCTGGCGCGCGGCCAGGAGTTCGGCATCCCCGACGCCCTCGGCGCGTTCTTCTGCCACCTCGTCGCGCGACACCTGCTGACCGGGGACATGCCGGTGCTCGGCGGCCTGCCCGCGACCGCGGCCGGCATGTACCCCCGGGTCTCGGCCTGGCGCGCCTGCGCGGCGGTCGACGCCGTCCACGCCGGGGACGCCTCGACCGCGCGGACCCGCCTCACCGAGTACCACGAGCAGCGCAGCGGCCGGGAGGGCGGCCTCTTCGACCGCACCGGCCTCTGCCTCGCCGCGTGCGCCGCCTACGCCGTCGACGACGCCGTGACGGCGCGCCTCGTGCTCGACGCCCTGCCCGACGACCCGGGCGCCACCGTCGTGGTCGGGATCGGCGCGGCGTTCTTCGGCCCGCTCGATCTCTACCGCGGGCTCGCGACGTCGACGGTGGGCGAACCCGACGCCGCCGTCACGCTGTTCCGGTCCGCCACGACGACCGCCGTCGATCTGGGCTGGACGCCCTGGGCCGACGCCGCCGAGGCGTTCGCCCACCAGCGGGACGCGGGCACAGAACCGGCGCCGGCGTCGCCCCCCGCCACGCCGGCACCGATCCCGCCTCTGGGACTCCGGCCGGTGCGCTGATCGCGCCCCCGCCCCGCCGTCGTCCACGACCTGATCGAAGCGGACGGGCCTTTCCGCATCCTTTCGCGTGCTCCCGACACCCCCGCGACCTGGACAGGCGCATGATCGTCACTGAGGAGGTGCTCGGATGCGCGGGCCGTGGACGGGGCTGCTGACGACGGGCGCCGTGGCCGGGACGGCGGCCGTGCTGCTGCCCGAGGTCCTCGGCCTCGACGGTCGGCCGCCGTGGCCGCTCGTCGTCGCCTTCCGGCGCCGCCTCGCCGTCGGGACCCTGCTCGCGTCGCTGCCCCTCGCGGCGCGACCGGGCCCGACGCGGGGACCGGCGATCGGGACGGCCGTGGTGGCCGCTGGTGCGGTCGGGCTCTCGACGTGGCGTCACCGGCGGCGCCGCGGGCCGTCCGGGATCGGCACGCGGGAGCTCACCGTGCTCGGCGCGAACGTCTGGCTGGGCCGTGCCGACCCGGCCGCCCTCGCGGCGACGATCGCCGCCGCACGGCCCGACGTCGTCGTGCTCCCCGAGGCGGGCGACCGCTTCCGGAAGCGGCTGCTCGACGGCCTCGACGGGTACCGTGGCTGGTCCAGCGCGCCCTACCGCACGAGCGTGGAGGCGGCCGGCGCGGACGACGGGCCGTGCCTGACCGTGCTCACGGCCGCGCACCTGGGCGAGGTGGACGTGGCGCTGGCGTCGACGGACACCCGGGCGGGCTGGGTCGTCGTCAGCGGCGGCGGGCTCGGCGCGGTGCGGGTGCTGGGCGTGCACCCGGCCGTGCTCCTGCCGGCCTCGACGCCCGACTGGCACCGCGAGCTGGGCCTGCTGCGCCCGTGGCTCGCGGACCCCGACCGGCCGACGGTCGTGGTCGGCGACCTCAACGCGACGCTCGAGCACGGAGCGCTGCAGCGCGCGCTCGGGCCCGCCCGTCCGGTGACGTGCCGCGCGGCGGCGACGTGGCCGTCGTGGTGGCGGCGGCCGTTCGGGGTCACGATCGACCACGTGCTGGTCGCCGGGCCGGTGGGGGTCCGCGGCGTCGAGGTGCTCGACGTGCCGGGCAGCGACCACCGTGCGGTGCTCGCCCGACTCCTCGTGTGAGTCGGCGCCTCCACCCCTCGCCCGGTACGGGCAAACGCATCGGTGAATTTCTCCGTGATCTGCCCGTGATTGCGACCGTCATTGCTGGTGAGCGCGTCGGTTGCGTGTTGCGGAACGCAGGGCGAGAAATTGTCGTGATCTCCCCGTGACCTTCACGTTGATCACCTCGTTACTCCATCCGAGCAACGCTCCCCAGCAGTGCGACGACTTCCCGACTCCGGAGGACACCCATGGGCAACCACACCACGCAGCAGGACACCGACCGTCGCGGCGGCCTCGTGGGCCGCGGCGCCTTCACAGCCCTCGCCGCGCTGACCCTCCTGGGCGGGGGCGCCGGCGTCGCGCTCGCCGACGAGGCCGGCCAGGACGCGACCCAGTCCCAGGCCCAGCAGCACGAGAACAAGGCCTCGGACGATCAGAAGAGCTCGGACGAGCAAGGCTCGGACCAGCAGGGTTCGGGCCAGAAGGGCTCCGACGAGGGCTCCGACCAAGCCGGGCCGGGCCTGCCGAGCCTCCCGGGCGCCGACAGCGTCGCGAGCCTGACGAGTCTCCCCACCTCGGCCGCCGCGCGCCCCAGCGCGCCGATCGTCTCGAGCATTCTCGGGGGCTGAGCCCACCAGCACTCCCACGTCGGCGGGCGGAACCAATTGGGCTCCGCCCGCCGACGTGTGTCTACACCGCACCTACCCGGTCGGGCACCACCGAAACGCACACCGCCTTAGCCAATGCCGATACTGCCGCGGGTCAATAGGCGGAAAA
>JAICLN010000050.1 GCA_025925615.1 Actinomycetospora sp.
AACGCCGCACCTCGATGGCGCCGGTCTCCGGCTGCACCTCGACCATCGCCAGGTGCGCGCCGTAGGGGAAGGTGAAGCCGCTCGGCATGAAGTAGCTGGTGGCGTCGAGGCCCGGGTCCAGCCCGCCCGGCCTCCCGGCCTCCCCGACGCCTCGCCCGGCCACCCCGCCCTCACCGACCCCGCCCTCACCGACCCCGCCCGCACCGAGGCCGGAGCCACCACTAGCTCCGGCGGCCGGGCCCGCGGCGCCACCCGCTCCGGGACCGTTCGCCCCGGCACCACCTCCCGTACCGGCCGCTCCCCGGCCGGCTGTCCCCGTCCCGCGTCCGGCACCCGCTCCGGCGCCACCCGCTCCGGGAACCACGCCGCCCGGACCGACCGAGCCGTCCACGCCACCCGCTCCGGGTACTCCGCTCGGACCGACCGAGCCGCCCGCTCCGGGGGCCTCGCCGGTCACGCCACCGGCCCCACCGGCGACCCCCGTGCCGGGCCCACCCGGGCCCCCGGCCCCGCCAGGACCTCCGGAGCCGACCCCACCGGCGCCTCCTCCCGCACCGCCCGCCTGACCGGTCGTCGCTGCACCGCCTGCACGGCCCGGGGCACCCGCCGTCCCCGGGTCTCCCGGTCGTCCCGCACCGCCCGGTCCCCCGGTCGGTCCGGACCCCGACGCTCCGCCACCTGCCGTACCCGACTCGCCCGAGGTCCCCGCGCCCGAACGGCCCGGGCCGCCCGCACCCGCCGTCGTACCCGCCGGGCCGGCGGTGGTCAGGCTGACCTGCGGTGCCCCGCCGGGAGGCGCCGCGAACTGGGGCAGCGCCGAGGACCGCAGGGCGCTGGCGTCCTGGTAGCGCACCATCGCCGTGCGGGCCTCGCGCTCGGCGTCGAGGGAGGCCCGCTCCGCGAGGTCGGCGTCCACCGCGGCCAGGCCACCGGCCTGCTCCCAGGTCATCCGCGTGACGGGAGCGCGCGCCGTCGGCGGGGCCGGCGGCGGGACCGCCGCCCGCGTGCTCGCCAGCGCCCGGGACTGCTCGTGCGACACCGACCCGACCGCGTCGCTGAACGCCCGCGCCTGGTCCGCCCACGCGCCCATCGGACCGACTGCGCCCCGGGCCGCGTCCGCCGCGACGCCGCTGCGGGCGGCCGTAATGCCTGCCGTCGCCTGCTCGACGGACCCGGCGACCTGCCGCAGCCGGGACGCCAGCTGGTTCCACGCGCCGCCCGCGTCGGAGAACCCGGCCCCGCCGCCCTGCAGCTGCGCCCAGATCTCGGCGTGCGACCGCGCCTCCCAGTTCACGTCGAACACGCCGGCCTCCCCTTCTCCGGGCAGGCAAGCACACCGCCCCGCGCGACGGGGGCGGTTCGGGAGAAGTCAGGCCGGCAGGAGCAGCGCCGTGGCCACCGCGGCCAGTCCCTCGCCGCGGCCGGTGAGCCCGAGGCCGTCGGAGGTCGTGCCGGAGACCGCGACGGGGCCGCCGAGCGCCCCGGAGAGCACGCGTTGCGCCTCCTCGCGGCGGGAGCCGATCTTCGGCCGGTTCCCGATCACCTGCACCGCGGCGTTGCCGAGCACCCATCCGTCGTCGGCGACGAGCCGTCGCACCTCGCCGAGCAGCCGCACCCCCGACGCCCCTGCCCACTCGGGGCGCCCGGTGCCGAACACCGCGCCCACGTCACCGAGCCCGGCCGCGGACAGCACGGCGTCGCAGAGGGCGTGTGCCGCGACGTCGCCGTCGGAGTGCCCGGCACAGCCCGGCACGCCCTCCCAGAGCAGCCCGGCGACCCAGCACGGCACGCCGTCGGCCAGCGGGTGCACGTCGGTGCCGACGCCGACCCTCATCGGCGGACCTCCGCGCCATGTGGGGATGAACGCTCCCTGACGTCAGGTGCCAGCGGAGGACCATCGCTGACGTCGCCGGCCGTCAGGAGGGCCTCGGCCATCGCGAGGTCGAGCGGCGTCGTGATCTTGAACGCACGGGGATCACCCGGCACGGTGACGACCTCGCCGCCGAGGGCCTCGACGAGCCCGGCGTCGTCGGTGGCGCGGGACGCCGTCGGGGAGCCGGCCGCCGCCTCGTGGGCGCGGCGCAGGACGTCGGGCGCGAAGCCCTGGGGCGTCTGGACGGCGAGCAGGCCGGTCCGGTCGACGGGCCCGACGAGGCGACCCGCGGGGTCGACCCGACGGACGGTGTCGGCGACGGGCAGCGCCGGGACGACGGCGCCGTGCCCGTCGCGCACGGCGGCGACCACGGCGCGGGTCACGTCAGCGGGACAGAGGCACCGCGCGGCGTCGTGCACGAGCACGACGTCGGCGTCGCCGATCGCTGCCAGTCCGAGTGCGACGGACGCGACACGGTCCGCCCCGCCGGCCACGGTCCGGGCGGGCGCGGGCAGGACCGAGCGCATCTCGTCGAGGTGGTCCGCGGGGGCGACGACGACGACGTCGTCGACCCCGGCGGACACCAGACCCGCCACGGCCCGGACGACCATGGGGTCGCCCGCGACCGTGACCAGGGCCTTGGGGCGCCCGGCACCGAGCCGTTCACCGGACCCGGCCGCGGGCACGATCGCGACCACGTGCCGCGTGGACACCGTGGGCGCTGGATCAGGAAGCGAGCACCTGGTCGAGGAGCGACTCGGCCGCCACCTCGTCGGTGCCCTCGGCGAGCGCGAGCTCGCTCACGAGAATCTGTCGCGCCTTCGCCAGCATGCGCTTCTCACCGGCGGACAGCCCTCGGTCCTTCTCACGGCGCCAGAGGTCGCGCACGACCTCGGCCACCTTGTTCACGTCACCCGACGCGAGCTTCTCCAGGTTCGCCTTGTACCGGCGCGACCAGTTGGTCGGCTCTTCCGTGTGCGGGGCGCGAAGCACCTCGAACACCCGGTCCAGGCCTTCCTGGCCGACCACGTCGCGAACACCGACGATCTCTGCGTTGTCCGCAGGGACCCGGACCGTGAGGTCGCCCTGGGCAACCTTGAGGACGAGGTACTTCTTCTCCTCGCCCTTGATCGTCCGGGTCTCGATCGCCTCGATGAGAGCGGCACCGTGGTGCGGGTAGACGACGGTCTCGCCGACCTTGAAAACCATGTGTCCCCTAGCCCCTTTCGCTTCTCCCAGGTTAACACGTCCGCGACACGAGCACGGAGGGGGATGGAACCGTCTTCGCAGGTCAGGGGGTTGACAAGTGAGTCGCCGCCGTGCTCCCCGAGGTCGGGAGGGCTGTCCGGTACCGCCGGACCGGGCCTGTGACCGGCGCAGTGCGCCACCCGGACGGACGCCGGCGCCCGGCAGCGAGCACGCCGCGCGGGCGCGCGGGGGCTAAGGTGTCGCCGACCTGCCCGGCCCCGCCCCAGGAGGACCCGCGCCATGACCCGCCGCCCGACGGGACGTCCGCGACGCACCGCACTGCTCGCCGCGACCCTGCTCGGCGCCGCCGCCCTCGTCCTCTCCGGCTGCAGCGCCGGCGCGGTGACCCAGACCGACACGACGGTGTCGTCCGTCGTCGGTTCCGAGGGCCAGGTCGGCCAGATCCTGCTCCGCAACATCACGATGGACCCGGGCTCCGCGGTCGTGGTGCCGGCCGGCGCGACGATCACCCTCGCCGGGACGCTCGTGAACCAGGGCCTCGGCGAGGACCAGCTGGTCTCGGTGACCAGCCCCTACGCCTCGCAGGTCCGCAGCGAGGGCGCCACCACGATCCCGGGCAACGACGCCACGCAGATGGTCGGCTCGCAGCCCGGCCCGGTGGGCCCGCCGTCGCCGACCAAGCCGAACGGCACCGTGCGCATCACGCTCGCGGGCGTCACGCAGGTCCTCCACGCCGGCCCGACGTACCCGGTGACCTTCACCTTCGCCAAGGCCGGCTCGATCACGCTGCCCGTGAACCTGCAGACGACGAGCCCGGTGCCCGCCTCGTAGGTGCGCTCCGCGCTCGTGTGGCGGAGGCCACCTCGGGCTGTCGGGGGGTCCGCCTAGGGTCCGGCCCGTGACCACGAAGGGGACGTCGAAGGCGCGGGGTGGCCGATCCTTCGAGTGCACGGCGTGCGGGCAGCCGGCCGCGAAGTGGGTCGGGCGCTGCCCCGGGTGCGGCGGCTGGGGCACCGTCGAGGAGGGCCTGCCGCCGGCGACGACGCTCGGCGTGCCCGGCGCGGCGCCGCGGGCCGTGGCCAGGCCGGCGAGCCCGGTCCGCGCGATCGGCGAGGTCGGGCTGGAGACCGTGGTGTCGCGCCCGACCGGGGTCGGCGAGCTCGACCGCGTGCTCGGCGGCGGGCTGGTCCCCGGCGCGGTGATCCTCCTCGCGGGGGAGCCCGGGGTGGGCAAGTCGACCCTGCTGCTGGAGGTCGCCGCGCAGCGGGCCCGCCGTGGCGGCACGGTCCTCTACGTCACCGGCGAGGAGTCCGCGGGCCAGGTGCGGCTGCGGGCCGAGCGGACCGACGCCGTCGTCCCGCACCTGTTCTTGTCCGCGACCGCGGACCTCGAGGAGGTCGCCGCCCACGTCGAGGCGGTCGACCCGGGCCTGCTGGTGGTCGACTCGGTGCAGACCGTCGGGTCGGCCGACGTCGAGGGCACGCCCGGCGGGGTGTCGCAGGTCCGGGCCGTGACGAGTGCGCTGGTGGCGCTGGCCAAGCAGCGCGACCTGCCCGTCGTGCTCATCGGGCACGTCACGAAGGACGGTGCCGTGGCCGGCCCGCGGACGCTGGAGCACCTGGTCGACGTCGTGCTCTCGTTCGAGGGCGACCGGCACTCCACGCTGCGGATGGTGCGCGGGCTGAAGAACCGCTTCGGCCCGGCCGACGAGGTCGGCTGCTTCGAGATGTTCGACGGCGGGATCCACGAGGTCACCGACCCGTCGGGGCTCTTCGTCGGCACGATGACGGGGACCGTGCCCGGTCAGGCGGTCACGGTCGCGATGGAGGGCAAGCGGCCGCTGATGGCCGAGGTGCAGGGCCTGGTCTCCAGGGTCGGCTCCGAGGCGCCCGCCCGTCGCACCGTGTCCGACCTCGACGCCAACCGCGTGCTGAAGATCCTCGCGGTGCTGCAGCAGCGGTGCCAGGGGTTCACCTTCGCCCAGCAGGACGTGTTCGCCGCCACCGTGGGCGGGATGAAGCTGCGCGAGCCCGCGGCCGACCTGGCGGTCGCGCTGGCCATCGCGTCCTCGTACCGCGGGGCGCCGCTGCCCTACGGCGTGGTCGTGCTCGGTGAGGTCGGGCTGACCGGTGAGGTCCGGCGCGTGCCGGCGACGGACCGCCGCCTCGCCGAGGCCGCCCGGCTCGGCGTCCCCCGGGCGATCGTGCCGTTCGGCCCGGGCATCACCGCGCCGAAGGGCCTCGAGCTGGTGCAGGTGGACGACCTCCGCGGCGCGCTGGCCGCCGTCGACCTGGCGGGGAAGGAGCGCTAGCCGAGGGTGAACTTCGCGGGGTCGCTGATCGTGCCGTCGAGGCGGGTCAGCAGCTGGTAGTCCCCGGGCGGGACGACGGTGCGGGTCCCGGAGCAGCCCGGCGTCGACGTGCGGCCCGCCCAGCGGACGGTGAACACCGCGTCCTGCCCGGGGGCGAGGGTCCGGACGTCCTGGGTGTGCGCGGGCGAGCAGTCGTTGCTGCCCCAGAGCCCGTCCCCGGGCTTGCGCACCACGGCCATCGCCTGCCGGGCCGCGTCGAGATCGCGGGTGCAGGGCGCGGAGCCGGTGTTGGTGACCACGAGGCTGAACACCGGGTGCTCGCCCGCCCCGTAGCGCGGCTTGTCGGTGCGCGCGGTGATCCGGAGGTCCCCGTCGCCGCAGGGCGCGGGGGCCGGGGCGGGCGGGGGTGCCGCGGGAGCGCTCGTCGGGCCCGGCGGCGGGGAGGGTGACGGCGGGGCCGGCGAGGACGGGGCGCCGCCGGCCTGCTGACCCCCCGGCGCCGAGTCGGCGCCGGGCAGGGCGGCGTCCCCGGGCAGGGCGTCCGCGCCGGGGAGAGCGGCGGTCCCGGTCTGGGGCCGGGTGCCGGGCAGGGCGTTCGCGCCGAGGAGCGCCGCGTCACCGGGCGCCCGCAGCGTCGCGCCCAGAGGGCCCGAGGCGAGCCCCCGGGCGTCGGACGTCGCGGACTTCGGCAGCGCCCCGAGCGAGGCCACCGGTGAGGGCGGCCCGGTGGTCGGGGCCGGAGTGGGCGCGGCGGCCGCCGGCACGTCGGACCCGCCGTCGGCGGAGACCCCGGCCGCGACCGCCCAGACCAGCAGGGCGAGGGCCAGGACGGCAGCCGCGACGGCGAGGGCCCGCCGTCGCCAGTACACCGACGGCGGGAGCGGTCCCACCGGCTCCAACATGTCACGCACGGTAGGAGCACCGTCGCGCGCAGCGATCCATCCGCGCCGGGGTGCCCGGGGAACTCACCCGAGCGGGGAACCCCCACGAGAGGCGGGGCAGGATCGGGACCGATGACCGCCGCGCCCGACACCACCCTCGCCGATCGGCTGCTGCCCTGGTTCGCCCTGCACGCGCGCGACCTGCCCTGGCGCGACCCGGACGTCACCGGCTGGGGCGTGCTGGTCAGCGAGATCATGCTCCAGCAGACCCCGGTCGTCCGCGTGCAGCCGTTCTGGCATGTCTGGATGGCGCGGTGGCCCCGGCCCTCCGACCTCGCCGCGGCGCCGACCGCCGACGTCCTGCGGGCCTGGGGCAAGCTCGGCTACCCCCGGCGGGCGCTGCGGCTGCAGCAGGCCGCGACGATCGTGGCGACCGAGCACGACGACGTCGTCCCACCCGACGTCGAGACGCTGCTCGCCCTGCCCGGCATCGGGACCTACACGGCGCGGGCGGTCGCTGCGTTCGCCTACGGACGCCGCTGCCCCGTCGTCGACACCAACGTCCGCCGGGTCGTCGCCCGCGCCGTACACGGCCGCGCCGAGGCGGGCGACGCCTCCGCCCGCGACCTACCCGACACCGCGGCGCTGCTGCCCCTCGACGAGGCCGACGCGGCCCGCACCTCCGCCGCGCTGATGGAGCTGGGCGCGACCGTGTGCGTCGCACGCGGGCCCCGCTGCGCGGACTGCCCGGTGCTCGACGTGTGCGCCTGGCAGCGCGCGGGCCGACCCGCCCACGACGGTCCGCCGCGCACGGGCCAGCGCTGGGCCGGGACCGACCGGCAGGTCCGCGGCCGACTGCTCGACGTCCTGCGCGGCGCCCCCGGCCCCGTCGCGACCCCGGCGCTCGAGGGCGCCTGGCTCACCGACCCTGCGCAGCGCGCCCGCGCTCTGGACTCGCTCCTCGTCGACGGGCTCGTCGAACAGCTCACCGACGGCCGGTTCGCCCTGCCTGGTGAGCCCGAGCCCGGTGAGCCCGTCGACACACCCGCTGCCCACGAACCGTCGTCGTAGGGTCGGGGGCATGGCCGTCGTGAAGATCAATGCCATCAAGGTCCCCGAGGGCAACGGGGAGGAGCTGGAGCGTCGCTTCGCCGCCCGCGGTGAGTCGATCAAGGAGACGCCGGGCTTCCTCGGCTACGAGTTGCTGCGCCCCACCGCCGGGGACGACCGCTACTTCGTCTACACCCGCTGGGAGTCCGAGGAGGCCTTCGCCGCCTGGCGTGACGGCGGGGCGGCCGCCGCGGCGCACGCCGGCGAGCGCAAGCAGCCGGTCTCGTCGGGGGCGGACCTCTTCGAGTTCGAGGTGGTGCTCTCGGTCGGGAAGGGCGGCGGGGAGTCCTGAGCGCTCGCCCCGATCCCGACCTCGCCGACCCCGGCGACCTCGCGCGGGCGGCCGACCTGCTCGCCGGCGCGACGTCGTTGGTGGTCGCGGCCGGGGCGGGGATGGGCGTCGACTCGGGGCTGCCGGACTTCCGCGGCCCGGAGGGGTTCTGGCGCGCCTACCCGCCCTACCGCCGGCTCGGGCTGCGGTTCTCCGAGCTCGCCGACCCGGAGCACTTCGACGACGATCCCGAGCTCGCCTGGGGCTTCTACGGGCACCGCCTCGCGCTCTACCGCGCCACCGTCCCGCACGCCGGGTTCGGGGTGCTGCGGCGCTGGGCGGACCGGTGGCCGACGCGGGTGTTCACCTCCAACGTCGACGGCGCGTTCCAGGCCGCCGGGTTCGCCGGTGAGGACGTGACCGAGTGCCACGGCGCGATCGGCACGCTGCAGTGCTCGCGGCCGTGCGGCGAGGACACCTGGGCGGCCGACGACGTCGTCGTGACCGTCGACGAGGAGACGATGCGGGCGGTCCCGCCGCTGCCGGTGTGCCCGCGCTGCGGCGCCGTCGCGCGGCCGAACATCCTCATGTTCGGCGACGGGTCGTGGGTGCCGGGCGTGCACGGGCGGCGGATGGCGGAGCACCGGGCCTGGCTGCGCGCCCAGGACGGCGCGGGGGTGGCCGTCGTGGAGCTCGGGGCGGGGACGGCCGTCCCGACGGTGCGCCGCCACGCCGAGCTGGCCTCGGCGTCGTCCGGCCGGCTCGTGCGGATCAACGTCCGGGAGCCCGAGGTCCGCCACGGGCACGGTGTCGGCCTCGCCGCGGGGGCGCGGGCGACGCTCGAGGCGCTGGACGATCAGCTGGGCATGTCAGCGATGTAACTCCGCAGACACAGGATCCAATTCAGCACGCCGATAGGATCCGGAAATCCACATTCACGCAACGTCGAGCCTGGCCAGCCGCAGGCTCCGCGCCGCCGCGACCCGCTGTGCCTCGTCGTGCAGGGCCTCGTCGTCGGGCCCCGGCCACGACCCGCCGTCGAACCTCGTGACGGCCAGCGTCAGCTTCTTCCCCGACGCCTGCGGCCGCCAGGTACCGACCACCTCCCCGTCGGCCAGCACCGCCCCCGGATGACCGAGCGCCGGCCACAGCACCCGACGCCGGGCGGGGTCCGGGACGAGGAGCGCCCGGTCGCGGCCGGCGAGCAGCGGGTCGAACGGGGGCAGCAGTCGCAGGCGTGGCGGCGTCGGTGGGTCGGCGAGCAGGTCGAGCCGGTCGGCCGCCACCCAGGCCCGACGGCCCTCGACGGTGACCTGCCGCAAATCCTCCGCGGCGGCCTCGACGGCGGGCCGCAGCAGACCCGGCGAAGTGCCCACCCAGGCCGCGAGGTCCGCCGTCGTCACCGGCCCGAGCACGCGGACCGCGGCGGCGACCAGCCCGGCGACCGCGTCCGGCGAGCCGGGGCCCGACGGCGGCGTCCAGCCGGTCGGGGCCGGGGTGAGCCGCAGCGTCCGGCCCCCGGGGTCCAGCCCGATCCCGGCCGGCACCGCCCCGAGCCGCATGACCTGGTCGCGGACGTGGGTCGCTCCGCAGGGCACGCAGTCGTACTGCAGGGCCCGCGGCAGCACGGCCGAGACGGCGGTGCTCGCCTCGCCCTTGGTCATCGGGGCGGTCAGGACGGCCGCGAACGCGGCGGCCACCTGGTCGATCGCCGCCAGCGGGGCGATCCCGATCCGCTCGACGTCGGGACCGGACCAGACCAGGCGCGCCGCGGCATCGTCGTCGTCGAGGGGACGCAGCGCGTCCGCCCACCGCCGCAGCGAGCCGGCCTCGTGCCAGTGGGGCGCCCCGCGGTGGGTCCACGCGAGCTCGAGACCCCGGTCGGCGGGCGTCACCGGCTCGCCGGGCACCCGCGCGGCCAGCGCGATCGCGGCGGCGGGCCCCAGGTGCTGGACCCCGAGATCCAGGACGGCCGCCGCCCCGTCGTCGTCGACCCGTCCGAGACCCTGCGCGGCGATCCGGAACGCGACCGCCCGCTCCCTGCTCACGTCCATCGAGCCAGCGTGCCGTGCCCGACCTGACACCTCCTGTCAGGTCGGGTGAGGATGACCGCCGTGAGCTCCGTGCGCGCCGTCCCCGAGACCACGGACATGGAGGGTGACGACCTCTCGGCCGACGACGCCTGGCACACCGTCCGGCACACCGGTCTGCTCGCGCTCGGCCGCACCGCGTTCCTGCGCTTCCGCTACGGCGACGGCTTCAGCCACGCCCGCGCCTTCGCCCTCCAGCTCGCGCTCGCGACCGTGCCGTTGATCATCGCCGGGAGCGGGCTGGCGTCCTCGATCGGCGCGGAGTCGGTCGCGCAGGTCGTCGCGCGCACCGTCGTCGCCGTCTCCCCCGGCACCGGCGACCAGCTGCTCGCCGACGTCGTGGACCGCGCGGCCGCGCCTGCACCCGCCGTCGGACCCGGCGACGACGAGGCACCCGACCGACCCGGCGAGGACCTCGGGGAGCTCGCCGTCGTGTTCGGGCTCGTGACGGCGTTCGTGGCGATGACCAGTGCCTTCGCCCAGCTCGAGCGGGGCGCGAACCGGGTGTACGGGGTCGAACGGGACCGGCCCGCGCTGCGCAAATACGCCCGGGCGGCGGTGCTGACGGCGACGGCGGGCACCGCGCTCGGCGTCGGGCTCGTCCTCATCGTGGCCGGCGGCCCGTTCGGAGACGCGCTCGAGGTGGTCTACCGGTGGGGCGACGCCGCGGAGACGGTGTGGGACCTGGTGCGCTGGCCGGTGGGGCTCGTGGCGCTGATCGTCGCGGTGACGACGCTGTTCCGGTTCGCGCCGCGGCGCCGCCAGCCCGGGCTCTCCTGGCTCGCGCTGGGCGCTGCGCTCACCGTGGCGGCGTGGCTGGCCGCGTCCGGGGTGATCGCGGCGTACGTGTCGGTGTCCGGGGAGTTCTCGGCGACCTACGGCCCGCTCGCCGGGATCATGGTGCTGCTGCTGTGGGCGTTCGTGACCGGCGTGGCCCTGCTGGCCGGCTTCGCGGTGTCGGCGCAGCTGGAGGCGGTGCGGGCCGGGGTCGTGGATCCGCTGCTCGCCGACGCCGACGACGACGGCGTCCCCGACGACCGCCAGCACACCGAGCAGCACGCGGCGGGAGGGTGACTGACAAACACTGTCAGGTGATGCGGTAGTACTTGGCCTGTGCGCGCGAGTCGATTGCTCTCCCTGCTGCTGATGCTGCAGGCGCGCGGGCGCATGACGGCGCGGGAGCTGGCCGACGAGCTCGAGGTCTCGATCCGCACCATCTACCGGGACATGGACGCGCTCACCGAGTCCGGCGTCCCGGTCTACGCCGACCGCGGTCCCGACGGCGGGTACTCACTGCTGGAGGGCTACCGCACGCAGCTGACCGGGCTGTCCGCCGAGGAGGCCGACTCGCTCGCGCTGGCCGGGATGCCGGGGGCCGCCGCGGAGCTCGGCCTGAGCCGGGTGCTCGCCGCCGCGCAACTGAAGGTGCAGGCGGCGCTGCCGAACGAGCTGGCCGAGCGCTCGCGGCGCATCGCCGAGCGCTTCCACCTCGACGCCCCGGGGTGGTTCCGGGAGGCCGACCACGTCCCGACGCTCACCGGGATCGCCGACGCCGTCTGGAACCAGCGCGTGGTGCGGGTCCGGTACCGGCGCTGGGGCGACGAGGAGGTCGAGCGGGAGCTGGAGCCGTTGGGCGTCGTGCTGAAGGCCGGGGTCTGGTACCTGGTCGCGGCGCCGCACGACGGCGGGTCGCCCCGGACCTACCGGGTCGCGCGGGTGCTGTCGCTGGAGACCCTCGACGCGCGGTTCGAGCGTCCCGAGGGGTTCGACCTGTGGCGGTACTGGAACGAGCGGTCGTCGGAGCTGACGTCCGCGCTGTACCAGGCCGAGGCCGCCGTCCGGGTCTCGCCGGGCGGGATGGCGCTGGCCCCGGTGGCCCTGCGCCCGCACACCGCGCGGGCGCTGGCGGAGCGGGAGTGGCCGGTCGACGGGGACGGGTGGACGTGCGCGGTGATCCCCGTCGAGTCGATCGCGTCGACCCGCTCCGAGCTGCTGGCCCTGGGCGCCGAGGTGGAGGTCGTGTCGCCGTCCGCGCTGCGGGAGCAGATGCGTGAAGCGGCGGTGGGGTTGGCGGCGCTGTACGGCCCCTGAGTGTCAGCGGTGTCGCATCGCAGACACAGGATCCGATTCAGCACGCCGATAGGGTCCGAAAATCCACACTCTCGTTCGGACGAGTGACCTGTCCACAGCGGCATCCCACCCCCGAGCTGTCCACATCTCGCCGCGACCGCGACCCGTCCGCACGTCTGCGACCTCACCCTCTGCTCCATGCGACGCGGGAAGTGGGCCGACGATCTCGAACGGCTGATCGAGGCGAGCTGGGAACGCGTGATCAGCGTGTCCGAGCTGGTCCGACTCGACGTACCGGAGAGGACGGCCTACCGGCGAACCCTGGCGGACGGGCCGTGGCTGCTCATGCTCCCCGCGACGATCCTGCTGAGCAACGGTGAACCGACGTTCCGTCAATGGCAGATCGCGGCGCTGATCCACGCCGGTCCGGAGGCCGTGCTCACCGGGCTCGGCGGGGCCAGACTGCACGGGCTGCACCGAGGAGGCGAGCCGGAGAAGCACCACGTCCTCATCCCGGCGACGCGGAACGTGAAGAGCTGCGGGCCCGTCATCGTCGAGCGGACCACGCGCCCGGTGAAGCGTCTGGAGCGGGACGGGCTCCCGGTGGCCCCGATCGCGCGGTGCCTGCTCGACCACGTCCGTCGCATGAAGGACGAGCAGGAGATCGCGGCACTGCTCACCGAGCCGGTCCAACGGCGCATGGTCCTGAAGGAGACGCTGGACGCCGAGCTGGAGATGGGGACGCGGAAGGGCTCGGCAGCGCCTCGTCGGGTTCTCCGTGTCGTGGCGGCAGGAGTCGAGTCGCCGACAGAGTTCCGCTACTACGAGTTCTGGGCCGCTCTTCCCGGCCTGCCCGCGCTCCGCTGCAACGTCCCCGTGTACGACCTGGACGGAGCCCAGCTCGCGATCGTCGACTTCCTCGCCGACGAGGTCGGCTTCGTGTGGGAATCCGACTCGGTGCAGGAGCACTTCGCGACGCCGGATCAGGTACTGGCGACGGCCGAGCGCGCACGCCCGCTCCGCGACGTGGGCCTCTATGTCCTCAGCACCCGTCCGCACCAGCTGCACGACGACCCGCAGGGCGTCGAGACCGACATCCGGCAGGGCCTCGCGATCGCGGCCGCGATGCCGCCACCACGCGTCGTCTACGGCCACCCGCACGCGGCCTGAGCGGTCGGCTGCGCCCGGGCCCCACGGCCTCCGGGGGCCGCCTCCGCTAGCGTCGGCCCCGGACGGCGGACCGGCCGCCGCCGTGGTCGGGGAGCGCACGTGACGGAGCCGGACAGGACGGCGAGCGACGCGGACGCCACCCCCGACGACGAGGCGCCGGCGCCGACCGATCCCCGAGGGTCCCGACGACGAGGGTGGTCCCGTCGGCAGCACACCCCCGAGGAGATCGAGGCCGCCAAGCAGCAGTGGCGCGACATGCGCCCGTGGGACAGCCCGATGGCCCGGGCCGACAAGGTCCTGATCTCCACGACGGTCGGGCTCGTCGTCCTGATGCTGCTGTCGTTGCCCGTGCGGCCGTTCCTGATCGCGACGCATCCGGTCGCACTCAGCGCCGTCACCGGCAGCCTGTCGGCCGTCGGGGCCGCGGCGGCCTTCGCCCGCATCGGCGGCACCGACGTGTGGCTGGTCCTCGCCGCGGGCGTCTTCGGAATGATCAAGTTCGACTGGCTCTTCTGGTGGGCGGGCCGCCGCTGGGGCGCGAAGGGGGTGCGCTTCTTCACCCCGCCGGGTCGCGCCCAGCGATTCGTCGCACGTGTCCGGTCGTGGCCCCGGTGGAGCACCGGACTCGTCGTCGTCGCCGCGGCCCTCCCCGGCGTGCCCGCGGCCCCGCTGTTCCTGCTCGCCGGCCTCGCCGGGATGCGGCTGGTCGCGTTCCTGGTGTTCGACGCGATCGGGTCGGCCCTCGTGGTCGGCCTCGTCGCGGGCCTGGGCTACGGGCTGGGCCAGGCCGCCGTCGACGTCGTGCTGGCCATCGACCAGTACGCGCTCTGGGTCAGCATCGCGCTCATCGTGATCGTCTCGGTGCGCGCGGGGCGGCGCGGACAGCCGAGCGCCGCCCCTGACTGACCAAGATCGATGAAGCTTTTCGGACACTCAACGTCTGCGATGCGACACCGCTGACACCACCACGCACGGACGAACGCCCCGGCCACCCCCACGACGGGGGTGACCGGGGCGTTCGCGGTCCAGAGCCGGATCAGCCCTCGGCGGCGTCCGACGTACCGGCCGTCGCGACCTCCGGGGTGTCCGGGACCGGGGTGGGCTTGGCCTCCCCGCGGAACGTGAAGGTCGCCGTGTCCGGAGCGGGCTTGGTGACGCCCTTGTCGTCGACCTCGGGGTCCCAGCCCTCGACGTCCACGAGCACGATCTGGCCGGGCTCGATCTCCCCGAACAGGATCTTCTCCGAGAGCTGGTCCTCGATCTCCCGCTGGATCGTGCGACGCAGCGGACGGGCACCGAGCACCGGGTCGAAGCCGCGCTGGGCGAGCAGCTTCTTCGCCGGGTCGGTCAGCTCGATCGACATGTCCTTGTTCGCCAGCTGCTTCTCCGTGCGGGCGATGAGGAGGTCGACCATCTGGACGATCTCGTCCTCGCGCAGCTGGTGGAACACGATGATGTCGTCGATGCGGTTGAGGAACTCGGGACGGAAGTGCTTCTTGAGCTCGTCCGTGACCTTGTTCTTCATCCGCTCGTAGTTCGAGCCGGTGTCCTGCCCGGACTGGAAGCCCAGGCCGACCGCCTTCGAGATGTCCTGCGTGCCGAGGTTCGACGTGAACACGATGACGGTGTTCTTGAAGTCGACGACGCGGCCCTGACCGTCGGTCAGGCGGCCGTCCTCGAGCACCTGGAGCAGCGTGTTGTAGACCTCGGAGTGGGCCTTCTCGATCTCGTCGAAGAGGACCACCGAGAACGGCTTGCGGCGCACCTTCTCGGTGAGCTGGCCGCCCTCCTCGTAGCCGACGTACCCGGGGGGCGCGCCGAAGAGCCGCGAAGCCGTGTAGCGGTCGTGGAACTCGCCCATGTCGATCTGGACGAGCGCGTCGTCGTCACCGAACAGGAACTCGGCGAGCGCCTTGGTGAGCTCGGTCTTCCCGACGCCCGAGGGCCCGGCGAAGATGAACGACCCCGACGGCCGCTTCGGGTCCTTGAGG
>JAICLN010000332.1 GCA_025925615.1 Actinomycetospora sp.
CCGGGACCACCGGGCGGGGCCCGCCCGGGGCGCCCTCCTAGGGTGGGACGAGTGAAGTTCCCGATCCTGCGCCGCGTGCTCCGCGGGCTCGTCGGGCTCCCGCGGCCCGTGAAGCGTGCCCTCGCCGGCCGGCGCGTCGAGCGCGACGGTCAGGTGCTCGACCTCGACGTCCAGATGATCCTGCGACTCCTCGCGCTCGCCGCGTCGCCCGGCGAGGACCCGCCGCTGACCGATCAGCGCCGGCTCACCGACGAGGCCGCGTCCGGGCTCGCGGAGGTCACCCGCGGGGTCACCAGCCGCGCGGTGTCGATCCCGGTCCCGGAGGGCCCGAGCCGCGAGGTCCCCGGCGTCCTCGACGCCCGCCTCTACGAGCCCGACGACCTCGTCGGCGCGACCGCGGGTCTCCTCGTGTTCTTCCACGGCGGCGGTTTCGCGCTCGGCAGCGTCGTCTCGGGCGACCCGCTGTGCCGGGCGCGCGCCCAGCAGGCCGGGGTCCGGGTGCTCTCCGGGGAGTACCGGCTCGCGCCCGAGCACCCGTTCCCGGCCGGGCTCGCGGACGCCGTCGCCGCCCTGCGCTACGTCATCGTGCACCGGGCGGACTTCCGCGCCGGGGCGATCGCGGTGGGGGGCGACTCGGCGGGCGCGAACCTCGCGCTGACCTCCGCCCACCAGCTCGCCCGCCGGGGGGAGCCGACCGCCGAGTTCGTGCTGGCGCTCTACCCGGTCACCGACGCGGGGCGCTCCGGCGGCTCCCGCGACCTCTTCGCCGACGGCTTCGGGCTGCGCACCGTCGACGTCGAGTGGTTCGAGGGGCTCTACCTGCCCGAGGGGCTCGACCCGATCCGTCCGACCGCCCTCCTCGACGCCGACGACCTCGGGACCATGCCTCCCGCCTACGTCGCCACGGCCGGGTTCGACCCGCTGCGCGACGAGGGTGAGGAGCTGGTCACGGCGCTGCGCGCGGCCGGGGTCCCGACGGTGGCCCGACGGTTCCCCGGGCTCGTGCACGGCTACGCGGGGTTCGCCGGCCTCGTGCCCGCGGCGCGGGACGCGGTGCTGGACGCGGCGTCGGCGCTGCGGGCCGGGATCGCGCTCACCGGGACGCCGCCGCAGCAGGACCACCACGGGCAGATGGCGCACGAGGGAGTCGCGGACCGGGCGTGACCGGTTCGTCGGAGCGGGACCGGCGAAGAACGGGTACCTCCGCAGCATGGCGGGTCCCGTGAAGGAATCGATCTCCATCGCAGCACCGGTGTCGACCGTGGTCGGCGTCGTGTCGGACCTGGAGAACCCGGATCGCTGGGCGAACGAGGCGAAGTCGGCCGAGGTCCAGGCGCACGACGACGAGGGGCGGCCATCGAGCATCAAGGTCACCCTCGGGGCGGTCGGGTTCAAGACGGCCGCGACGTACGACGTGGCCTACACCGACTCGTCGGTGACCCTGACCTGCTCCGGCGACGGCGGGCGGCTCATCTCGTCGAGTGTCATCACCTACGAGGCGGCCGAGTCGGGGGAGGGCACCGAGCTGACGATGACCTCGACGATGGAGGTCACCGTCCCCGTGCCCGAGTGGGGCCTCGAGCGGGCGATGACCCGCTCGGCCAAGAAGAACCTGGCGTCGGTGAAGAAGGACGCGGAGCGGTAGGTGCCTCCGGCTCGTGAGCACTTTCCGGGGCTATAGCACCGGAAAGTGCTCACAAGGCGGCAGCCACCTGACGGCCGCTGAAGAGGCACCCGCCGAGGAACGTCCCCTCCAGCGAGCGGTAGCCGTGCACTCCGCCGCCGCCGAACCCGGCCGCCTCGCCCGCGGCGTACAGCCCGGCGACCGGCTCGCCGTCGACGCCGAGCACGCGCCCGGACAGGTCGGTGTGCAGGCCGCCGAGCGTCTTGCGGGTCAGGATGTGCAGCTTCACGCCGACCAGCGGGCCCGCCGCCGGGTCGAGCAGCCGGTGCGGCGCCGCGACACGGGTGAGCTTGTCGCCGAGGTAGTTCCGGGCCGATCGGATCGCGGCGAGCTGGAGGTCCTTGCCGTAGGGGTTGGCGAGCTCGCGGTCGCGGGCGAGGACCTCGCGCTCGACGTCGTCGTACGCCAGCAGCGATTCGGGGGTGAGGCCGTTCATCTTCTCGACCAGCTCGCGCAGCGTGGTCGCCGCGACGAAGTCCGCCCCACGATGCTGGAACTCGCCGACCGGGCCGGTCGGGCCGGGCCGGCTGCGCTGCAGGGTGAGGCGCACGTCGCGGCCGGTCAGGTCGGGGTTCTGCTCGGAGCCCGACAGCGCGAACTCCTTCTCCAGGATGCGCTGGGTGGTGACGAACCAGGTGTGGTCGTGGCCGGTGGTCCGGATGTGGGCGAGCGTGCCGAGGGTGTCGAACCCGGGGTAGAGCGGGGCCGGCAGCCGCCGCCCGACGGCGTCGAACCACAGCGACGAGGGCCCCGGCAGGATCCGGATGCCGTGCAGCGGCCAGACGGGCGAGTGGTTGGCGATCCCCTCGGTGTAGTGCCACATCCGGTCGCGGTGCACGACGGCGCCGCCGGCGGCCTCCGCGATCCCGATCATCCGGCCGTCCACGTGCGCCGGGACGCCGGAGATCATCTGCTCGGGCGGGGTGCCGAGACGGGCGGGCCAGTACTTCCGCACGGCCTCGTGGTCGCCGCCGATCCCGCCGGAGGTGACGACGACCGCGTCGGCGTCGACCTCGAACGGCCGGACCTCGACCCGCGAGCTCGGCTGGCCGCGGCTGGCGCCGCTGGGCTCGAGGAGTGCCCCCGCGACACCGGTGACCGCCCCCGCCGTCGTCGTCACCCGGTCCACCCGGTGACGGAAGCGGATCTCGACGCGGCCCTGCGCGGCTGCCGCCCGCACGCGGCGGGCGAAGGGCTCGACGATGCCGGGGCCGGTGCCCCAGACGATGTGGAAGCGGGGGACGGAGTTGCCGTGGCCGGTGGCGGTGCCCGAGCCCCGCTCGGCCCAGCCGACCACCGGGAAGAACGAGATGCCCTGCCCCCGCAACCAGGAGCGCTTCCCGCCCGCGGCCCACTCGACGTAGGCGCGGGCCCAGCGGCGGCCCCACTCGTCCCCGGCGTCGTCGAACTGCGCGGAGCCCTGCCAGTCCGACCAGGCGAGGTCGAGCGAGTCGTGGATGCGCAGCCGGCGCTGCTCGGGGGAGCCGACGAGGAACAGCCCGCCGAACGACGCCTCGGGCTCCTGGTCGAGCAGGACCACCCGGCGTCCGGCGTCGGCGAGCTCGGCGGTGGCCACCAGGCCGGCGAGACCGGCTCCCACGACGACGACGTCTGCGCTCACCGGGTCATTCTCCTCGGCCTGGGAGCCAGGAGAAGGGATCAGGCCATTCCGAGCTTCTTGGCGCAGGTCGGCCAGGCGTTCCAGCCCTGCTCGGCCTGGACCTTCTTGGCCACCGCGATCTGCTCCTCGCGCGACGCGTCGTCGGGGCTCGAGGCGTACTTCGAGCCGCCGAACGCCTTCCACGTCGACTGCGTGAACTGCAGGCCGCCCTTGAAGCCGTTGCCCGTGTCGGCGTCCCAGTTGTTCGTCGACTCGCACTTGGCGAGGCGGTCCCAGGTCGCGTTGCTCTGCGGGGAGGCGGTCGCGCTCGGCGCAGCGGACGCGGTGCCGGCCATGACGACGGGGGCGCTGACCGCCGCGACACCAGCCGCGACCTTCAGGCTCGCGAGCGCGAGGCTGCCCGTCGTGTCGGCGAGGGTGCTGGGCTTGCGATGGCGGCCAGACATCAGACGGCTCCAAGCGAGTCGGGGGTACTCGGGCCGGAAGCGTTGGGGAGCGGACCGGCAGACAGGACCGTAATAGAACCGAGACCAACCGTCACCTCGCGTGACGACCCCGACGCGGGGTGTCGCGGTGAGTGGCCAGCCGGACGCGTCGGACGGCGATCGGACTAACCAGAGCCGGGATACGGCTAGGCCGAACGGAGCGACGAGGGTTCCGGGAGCCGAGACGAGCGGGAGCCGGGGACGGGCGGGGTCAGCGACGGAAGCCGACGGCGGCCCAGTGGCCGCGTGCTTCGGCCGCCCCGGGCGGGCGGCCGGGCTCGGGGCGCCACTCGTCGGC
>JAICLN010000284.1 GCA_025925615.1 Actinomycetospora sp.
CCGCCTCGAGCACCACGCGGTGGCCGGCCTGACCGCCGCTCCCCCGCGGCGGGTCCTGTTCATCGGATCGGGCCCCCTCCCCCTGACCTCGCTCCTGCTCGCCGCGCGCCACCGCTGTCGGGTCGACAACCTCGACCTCGAGCCCGAGGCCACCCGACTCGGCGCCGCCCTGGCCGACGCCGTCGGGGCCACCGGCCTGACGTTCCGGACCGGCGACCTCCTCGACGACCCCGCGGACCTCGACCTGGACGGCCACGACCTGGTCTATCTCGCTGCGCTCGCCGGCCTGGACCCCGACGCCAAGACCCGGCTGCTCGACCACCTGGGGCGACGGCTCCGCCCGGGCACGCTGGTGCTCGCCCGCAGCGCCCACTCGCTGCGCGGCCTGCTCTACCCGGTGCTCGACCCGGACGACCTGCCCGGGCTGGACACCCTCGCCGTCGTGCACCCCTACACCGACGTCGTCAACTCCGTGGTCGTCGCCCGGGTCCCGCACTAGCAAGGGGCAAGGCCGTCGATGATCACGTCGAGGGTGAAGTCGAACCGGTCGTGCCCCTCGCCCGCGGTGAGTTCGGCGGCGTGGCGGGTGGTGTGGGGGAAGGTCTGCGCCGGCAGGGCACGCAGGCTACTCGCGATCATCGGCATCCGCTCCGGCATCGCGGCCGACACGCCCGAGGGCCTCCACCGCGACCCGGTCGAGGTCCTCGGGGCGGTGCTGGGCACGGCGACGATCGTGCTCGCCCTCGTCGCGCCGACGCTGTTCGTCGACGAGGGCACCGGCTCGTGGGCGCCGTGGGCGGCCACCGCCGCGGCCCTCGCGGCCGCCGCCGGATTCGTCGTGCGCGAGCGGACGGCCCGGTTCCCGCTCCTCGACCTCGGGCTCCTGGCCCGCCCCCTGGTCAGCGGCGGCCTGACCTACAAGGCCGCGGCCTGGGTCGCGACCGCCGGCCTCGGCTACCTGGTGACGCTGCAGCTGCAGCTGGAGTGGGGGTGGCCGCCCGCCCTTGCCGCTCTCGGCATGCTGCCCCAGGTCGTCGTGCTGATCGCCGCCGGCCCCTTCGTCGACCCGTTCGTCCAGCGGGTCGGCTTCACCCGCGCTGCGTGGCTGGGCGCGGCGGCGATCGTGGTCGGGCTCGCCCTCTACACGGGGCTGAACCGCGTCGGCTACGTGTGGGTCGCGATCGCCCTGGCGCTGGTCGCTGCGGGACTGCGCATCTCCGGCGTCGTCGCGGCGGTCAACGTCCTGCGCGGGTTGCCGGCGGAGCGGACCTCGATCGGCGCGGCCCTCACCGACACCGCCACCGAGGTCTCGTCCGGCGTCGGCCTCGCCGTCTGCGGCACCCTGCTCGCGGCGCTGTTCGCCGGCTCGATCGCGACGACGGGCTGGAGCCCGGCGCAGACCGCCGAGTTCGGCCGGGCGGTCACGATCGCCGGGCTCGTCCTCACGGTCGTGGCCGCGGTGCTCGTCGGGTGGGCGATGCTGCGCACGCGCCACACCGCGGACGAGGCGGCCGCCCGCGCTACAGCCGGGTGAGGACGGCGTCGGCCGACGAGACCTCGTGGTCGACGGGGCTGCCCTCGACCTCGATGCTCTGGACCACACCGTCCTGGAGGACCGCGGCGTAGCGCTGGGAGCGGACGCCGAGACCGAAGTCGGTCGCGTCCATGTCCAGCCCCATGGCCTTCGTGAACGCCGCGACGTGGTCGGCGAGCATGACGATCCCGTCGGCGTGCAGGCTCCGGCCCCAGGCCTCCATGACGAACACGTCGTTGACCGACACGCAGACCACGCGGTCGGTCCCCTTCGCGGCCAGCTCCTCGGCCCGCATCACGAAGCCCGGGAGGTGGAAGTCGTTGCAGGTCGGGCTGAACGCCGCCGGCACGCCGAAGAGCACGACCTTGCCGGTGCCCAGCAGCGTCGCGGTGCTGACGTCCTGCGTCCCTTCGGGGGTGACGGCCTTGAGCGTCACGTCGGGAACGGTGTCTCCCACGGCGATCATCACGTGTCTCCTCGCTGATCGGGCGCGATCTCCTCGGCCGCAGCCGCCGTCGCCACCCTAGTACCGACCGCGGCCGACGATCACGACTCCATGTCGGCCCGGACGTGCGCGAGGGAGACGTCCTGGGTCAGGGCGCCGATGTCGTAGGCCCCGTAGTGGCGTCGACCGTTGACGAAGAACGTGGGCGTGCCCGAGACGCCGCTGCGGTCGGCGGAGTCGAGGTCCTCGGCGACCCGCTCCGCGAGCAGCGGCGAGTGCAGGTCGGTGCGGAACTGCTCGACGTCGAGACCGAGGTCGGCGGCGTAGCGTTCGAGGTCGGCGGGGCGCAGCGCGTCCTGGTGGTCGAGCAGCCGGTCGTGCAGGTCCCAGAAGGCGCCCTGCACGGCGGCCGCCTCGCTGGCCCGGGCGGCCAACTCGGCGCGGGGGTGCACGTCGCGCAGCGGGAGGTGGCGCCAGACGTAGCGGACGTCGCCGCGCTCGGCGAGCAGCTCGCGCACCGTCGGTTCGGCCTGCCCGCAGAAGGGGCACTCGAAGTCCCCGTACTCGACGACGGTGACCGGCGCGTCGTGGGCGCCGCGGATGTGGTCGCGGTCGGGATCGACGGCGTCGGCGAGGTCGACGATGACCGGTGAGCTGCCCAGCAGCGCGCGGTGCCGGCGCTCGGCGGGCATCCGGGCGAGGACGCGGAACACGAGCCAGGTCACGGCGGGGGCGACGACGGCGGAGGCGAGGATGCCGAGCTTGACCTCGCCCAGCTCCGGCCCGGTGAACGCGAGCGAGGCGATCAGGAGCGCGACGGTGAACCCGACGCCGGCGATGGTCCCGCCGCCCACGACGCCCGCCCACCCGACCGGCGGCCGCAGCCGGCCCCGGGTCCCCCCGGTCAGCACGGCGGAGGTGACGACGACGCCCAGCGGCTTCCCGGCGACGTAGGCGACGAGCACGGCCCACGTGATCGGCGAGGTCACGGCGCGGGCGAGGAACGGCCCGTCGAGCGGGATGCCGGCGTTGGCCAGCGCGAACAGCGGCACGACGACGAATCCGACCCACGGCGAGATCGCCCGCTGGAGGCGGTCGTTGGGCGAGACCGCGGACCGCAGCCCCACGCTCGCCGTCCGGGCGAGCTCGGCCGTCGGCTGCTCGCGGAAGGCCCGGACGAGGTCGGTGGCCCGCTCCAGGTCCCCCCGGGGCGCGGGATAGGCGAAGGTCAGCAGGCCCATCGCGAGCCCGGCGGCGACGGGGTCGAGGCCGCTCGCGAGCAGCGCCACCCAGGTCCCGAGGGTGAGCAGCAGGTAGACCGCCGGGGGCCGCACCCGCAGGGCGAGGGCGAGCGCCACCAGGGCGAGAAGTCCCAGGGCGGCCAGCACGCCCGGGAGCCGGACGTGGTCGGTGTAGGCGACGCCGATCACCACGAGCGCCGCGAGGTCGTCGACGACGAGGACGGTGACCAGGAACGACCGCAGCGCGGCCGACCGCGTCCCGACCAGGGTCAGCAGCCCGAGGGCCAGGGCGGTGTCGGTGGACATGACCACGCCCCAGCCGTGCGCGGCCGGGGTCCCCGCGGTCAGCGTGAGGTAGAGCCCGATCGGGACCGCCATCCCGACGAGGCCGGTCAGCAGCGGCAGGACCAGGCGCGGCCGTTCCCGGAGGTCCCCCAGGTCGAACTCGCGCCGCGCCTCGAGCCCGACGAGGAAGAAGAACACCGTCATCAGGCCCGCGTTGACCCACTCGCGCAGGTCCTGGTCCACCCCGTGGTCGCCGAGGCGGACCGAGAACGTCGTCGCCCACAGCCCGTCGTAGGACGCCGGGTCGATGTTCGCCCACACCAGCGCGGCGACCGCGGCCGCGATCAGCGCGAAGGCGCCGGCGTTCTCCCCCGCGGGCACGCGCCGCAGCCGCTCGCCCCACGACCACGGGGTCTGCCCGTCCTCGGTGGCCGACTCGCGCTCCACACGGCGACGCTAGCCCACCCGACGGCGTCCCCGGCCCGCCCCGGAAGCGAGATCACCTCCGGCCGCGGCGCCGAACCACGTCGGGAGGTGATCGCGCAGCTCCCGCGGGTCGTCGCCGACCCAGGCGACGTGGCCGTCCGGGCGCAGCAGCACCGCGGGCACCTCCAGGTCCGCGCCCGGGTCGGCGACGTGGTCGACCCGATCCGCCCAGCCCGCCACGGAGAGCCGGCCGGTCCGGTCGAGCAGCAGCCCGCGGCCCCCGTGCATCAGCGCGTAGAGCCGACCCTGCGTCAGGGTCACGTCCCGCATCCGCCGTCCCAGCAGCGGATGGCCCTCCCCGGACCCGTACCGGATCCCGAGGGCGGCGATCTTCTCGGTCAGGAACCGGTTCACGTCCGGGAAGGCCATGAGCTCCGCGACCAGCCGGCGCACCGCCCGCGCGTCGGGCTCGGGCGACATCAGCACGGCCTGGGCCCGGGTGTTGTCCAGGACGTCGGCCGCCACCGGGTGCCGTTCGTCGTGGTAGCTGTCCAGCAGCCCCTCGGGTGCCCAGCCGGCGACCGCACCCGCCAGCTTCCAGCCGAGGTTGAACGCGTCCTGCACGCCGAGGTTGAGGCCCTGCCCGCCCACCGGCGGGTGGACGTGGGCGGCGTCGCCGGCCAGCAGCACCCGCCCCACGCGGTAGCGCTCGGCCTGGCGTCGGGCGTCGCCGAACCGGGACAGCCAGCGCGGCGAGTGCACCCCGAAGTCGGTGCCCGCCACCGCGCGCAGCCGGCCCCGGACCTCGTCGAGGGTCGGGGGGACGGAGCGGTCCGCGGCCAGCCCGTCGGCGGGGACGACGACGCGGTGGGCCCCGTTCCCCATGGGCGCGACGCCGAAGTGCGCCCGGGTGCGGCGCACGTCGGCGACGACCGCGGCCACGGTCTCCGGGGGTGTGGTCACCTCCATCTCCCCCAGCAGCGTCTCGGCCCGGGTCGGGTCGCCGGGGAACGCGACGCCGGCCAGTTTGCGCACCGTGCTGCGGCCCCCGTCGCACCCGACGAGCCAGCGCGCCCACAGGGTGGTCCCGTCGGCCGTCTCGACCGTCACCCCCTCGTCGTCCTGGTCCAGGCCCACCACGGAGACGCCTCGCCGGATCTCGGCGCCGAGCCCGATCGCGTGCTCGGCCAGCACCCGATCGGTGAGGGGCTGCGGGATGCCGAGCGTGTACGGGTGGGTGGTGTCGAGGTCGGGCGGCGCCGGGACGGTCCCCGCGAGGAACCCGATGGCCGGGTGGCGGGTACCGAGCGCGAGGAACTCGTCGAGCAGGCCGCGCTGGTCCAGGATCTCGACGCTCCGGGCGTGCAGGCCGAGGGAGCGGACCACGGAGGTCGGTTCGGCGTCGCGCTCCAGCACGACGACGTCCACGCCGTGCAGCCGCAGCTCCGCCGCGAGCATCAGCCCGGTCGGTCCGCCGCCGGCCACGATCACGTCGGTCATGTGTCTCCCGTCCGCAGGAATGCCTCTCCGAGGAACAGCGAGAAGTCTGGAGCGGGCCCCGGGTCTTGCCGCAAGCCCGCCACCGCGCTATACGTTGGCTACGGCGGAAGGCCGTCGCGCC
>JAICLN010000098.1 GCA_025925615.1 Actinomycetospora sp.
CCCGCAGTCGCACCAGGTCGACGGGCATCGGTGCCGCGAGGACTGCACGCACACCGCCTCGGCGACGGTGCCGTAGACCTGGCTGCGCCCGAGCGCGACGCCGTTGAACCCGACGGCGCTGCCGTCGGAGGAGAGCATGGGGTACGCGATCTTCCACCCGGGCAGGGCGGCCCGGTCGGCCGGCACGTCCGGCTCGGCGCGGTCGGCCCGCCGCCCGAAGAGAGCGCGCCCGCCGGACGCGCTCAGGTCAGGTCCTCGAGACGGCCGGGTCCGCGGTGCGCTCCCGCGTCGGGGTCACGGGTGCGGTGGCCTCGACCGGGACCTCGCGCGGCGTGTCCGCGGGCGCGGCGGGAGTCGGGGCGGGCGGGTCCTCGGCGATCCCGGCGGAGAGTCGGCGGCCCAAGCGCATGTCTGCCTCCCGTGGCTGCGTGGCGGTGACGCGTGCTCGATGGTCCGTTGCCGGTGGAGGTCCTGTCCAGAGGGGACTGCGGGTCGTCACGAGATCGTCGCGGGAGGGCCGCCGACGGTCGAGGATGAGGCCGTGCCCGCCACCTTCAACCACACGATCGTCGCCTCCCGCGACCGCGACGAGTCCGCGCGCTTCTACCGCCGCCTGCTCGAGGCGCAGGAGGCCCCGAGCTGGGGCCCGTTCACGAACGTCGCCCTGGACGCCGGCGTGATGTTCCAGTTCGCGACGCTGCCGCCCGAGGCGTTCCCCGAGAACCAGCCGCAGCACTATGCCTTCCTCGTCGACGAGGAGCTCTTCGATCGGGCGCTGGCCCGCATCCGCGAGGCCGGCCTCGAGCACTGGGCCGACCCGCAGCGCAGCCGGCCCGGCGAGACGAACACCGAGCACGGCGGCCGCGGTGTCTACCTCCTCGACCCGACGGGGCACTACCTCGACTCACGACGCGGCCGTACTTCTGAGGGCTGGCGTCCGCGGCGCGGACGCTGGTCGTAGGCTGTCGCGCGCGGGGCGCGACCGGGTGAGGGAGGAGTCGGCCCGCGCACGGGGGCAGTAGCTCAGCGGGTAGAGCAGCGGACTCATAATCCGTCAGGCCGTCGGTTCGAGCCCGACCTGCCCCACCATCTCGAGCAGGTCACGTGGGGGAGGCTCCCGGGTGGGATCGTTCGATGTGCTGCGCGACGACGAGCGCACCCAGCTCGACGCGTTCGTCGAGGAGTACCGCGGCGCTCTCGAGGCGACACTCGACGGCCTGACCGAGGAACAGGCCCGTCGCCGGCTCGTCCCGTCGGCGACGACGTTGCTGGGGCTGCTCAAACACGTCACGTGGATGCAGCGGGTGTGGTTCGAGGAGTGCGTCGGCGGCACGTCCCGGCAGGCGCTCGGCCTGGTGCGCAGCCTTGACGAGTCCTTCCGGCTCGCCGACGACGACACCGTCGCCTCGATCACGGCCGCCCACCGGGAGGCCTGCGCGACGGCTCGGGCCACGGTCGCGGAGCTGCCGTTGGACGCGGTCGTGACCGGCCACCGCGCCGGGCCGCGCACGCTGCGCTGGGTGTACCTGCAGGTCCTGCGCGAGCTCGCCCACCACTGCGGGCACGCCGACATCCTGCGCGAACAGGTCCGGGCCTGACGCGACCCTGCCGTGACCGCCGAGTGGACCTCCACGGCTGGTCCCGCGACCCTGCGGGTCCACTCGGCGGCGGCCGCCGTGCCCGACCGGGCCGAGTGGACCTCCACGGCCGGTGGCGCGACCGCCCAGGTCCACTCGGCGGTCCTCGACGTTGACGGCCTCCCGTGAATCGTGGTTCAGTCCTGAACGTCGATTCACACAAGGGGGCGCCCAGGATGGTCGAGGGATCCGCCGCAACCGTCCGCCCCAGTCCGCGCGTGGCCGCGCGGCAGGCCGACGCCCGGCGTCGCATCCTCGAGGCGGCGCGGGTGGTGGTGGCCGAGCAGGGCTTCGCCGCCGCCCAGGTCGCGGTGGTCGCGCAGGTGGCCGAGGTGGCGACCGGGTCGATCTACCGGCACTTCCCGTCGAAGGCCTCGCTGTTCTCGGAGATGCTCCGCGTGGTCTGCGTCCGCGAGCTCGAGGTGGTCCGCGCGATCACGGCCGAGCCCGGGCGCAGCGCGGCCGACCGGCTCACCGACGCCGTCGCGACCTTCGTCGACCGCGCCCTGCGCGGGGAAGGCCTGGCCAACGCGGTGATCGTCGAGCCGATGGACCCGGACGTCGACCAGGTGCGCCTGGAGGCCCGCGCCGACCTGGCGGCGGCGTTCGCGGAGCTGATCACGGAGGGCGTGGCGGCCGGCGAGTTCCCGCGGCAGGACGCCTGCATCCGCGGCGCGGCCATCGTCGGGGCGTTCCTCGAGGGCGTCGTCGCCCCCCTGGCCGACCGCACCGCGCCCCTGGACCGGGACGCCATCAGCACCGAGATCGCCGACTTCGCCCGCGCCGGCGTCGGCGGCGGGCCCGGCACGAGACCCCCGGAGAGCGAGCGATGACCCTGACGACCTCGTCGGACCCGACCGACTTCGCCCACATGCGCCCGGTCCCGGACAACCTCGTCCCGGACCTGAACGGCGTGAACGCGTTCACGGCGGACGCGATCGCCTCGGGGATCGTGGAGAGGTACGCGCCGTGGGCCCGCGACCGCGCGACCGCGCTCGGCGCGACGGTGTGGGACCCGCGCGTGCTCAAGGCCGCGCGCGACGCCAACCGGGCGCTCCCCGAGCTGCGGACCCTCGACCGGCTCGGGCGCGAGATCCACGACGTCGACTTCCACCCCGCGTACCACGAGCTCATGGCCCTCGGGTTCGGTTCCGGTGTCCACTCCCTGGCGTGGACCGCCGACCAGCCCGGGGCCCACTCCGCCCGCGCGGTGCTCTCCTACCTGTGGAACCAGATCGACGGCTCCACCGCGTGCCCGCTCGGCATGGCCTACGCGTGCGTCCCGGTGCTGCGCAGCCAGCCCGAGCTCGCGCCGTGGGCCGAGAAGCTCGTCGTCGAGGGCTACGACCCGGCCGACGTGCCGATCCCCGAGAAGTCGGCGGGCACCATCGGCTACTTCATGACCGAGAAGCACGGCGGCTCGGATCTGCGCGCGAACGTGACCGTCGCCCGCCCGGTCGGGCGGCGCGGCCCGGGGGAGACCTACCTGGTCAACGGGCACAAGTGGTTCGCGTCGGTCCCGATGGCGGACTGCTACCTCACCGTCGCCCGGACCGAGGGCGGGGTGTCCTGCCTGCTCATCCCGCGTCGCCTCGCCGACGGCCGCCTCAACGGCATCCGGATCAACCGCCTCAAGGACAAGCTCGGGAACAAGGCCAACGCCTCCTCGGAGATCGAGTACCACGACGCCGAGGCGATCCTGGTCGGCGAGGAGGGCAAGGGGGTCCGGACGATCCTGTCCTCCGCCGAGTACACCCGCCTCGACTTCGCGGTGGGCTCGGCCGGGCTGATGCGCGCCGCGCTCTCCCAGGGCCTCCACCACAACGACGAGCGCACCGCGTTCGGGGCGCCGCTCTCGGCCCTGCCGATCCAGGCGCCGGTGCTGGCGGACCTCGCCCTGGAGTGGGCCGGCGCCGCCCACCTCGGCTTCCGGGTCGCCCGTGCCGAGGACGCCCACGACGACGTGTCCGAGAAGCTCGTGAGCCGGCTGCTCACCCCGGTGGCGAAGTTCTGGAACTGCCGGCGCGTGCCCGGCGTCGTCGAGGAGGTCGTCCAGTCCGTCGGCGGCAACGCCTACATCGAGGAGCACCCGCTGCCCCGCTACTACCGGGAGGCGCCGCTCAACGCCATCTGGGAGGGCACCTCGAACATGATGGTCATGGACGTCGGGCGCGTCCTCGCCCGGGAGCCGAAGGCCATCGAGCCCGTCCTGGACGAGATCCGTCCCGCGGCGGCCGAGCACCCGCTGCTCGCCGACGCGCTCGGCGAGATCGAGGAGCTCGTCGCCCGGCCCGAGGACACGGCCCGCTACCTGGTCACCAGGCTCGCGCTGGCCACCCAGGCGGCGTTGCTGGTCGAGCACGCGCCCGACGTCGTGGCCGACGCCTTCATCGCCTCGCGGCTGGGTGTCGGCTGGGGCCCGGGCTACGGCACGCTGCGCGGCGTCGACTTCGGGGCGATCATCGACCACGCGCGCCTGGGCTGATCGCCGTCGCCCGGGGAGGCCGGCGTGACCGGAACGGTGTGGGCACGGTCGACCACCCGGCCATCACCCGGACACGGGGCTCCCTCGTCGAGGACGCCCCGGCTGGTCCCGTCCCGCATGTGCGTCCCCGACCTCCCGACCGGTGGGGAGGGCAGAGCGCAGCGCGTGTCGCTTCGGCTCTGCCCCGCATGCGCGCTCGTCGTGCCGCGGCCCCGTGCCCTCCGCGCCTCGAGACACGGGGTCCCTGACGATGAACACCGGGCACGACGACCAGCTGGTCGTCGCTCTGCGCGATGCCGCCCGCACGATGGCCGGAGGTCGCAGCATCCGCGACCTCGAACTGACCCTCCAACAGATCGTCGAGTCCGCCGTCGCCACCGTCCCGGGCGTGGACGCCGGCAGCATCTCGATGACCGAGCACGGCCGGATCGAGACGCGCCACCCCACCGGCGCGGCGATCGGCGAGCTCGACGACAAGCAGTGCCAGCTGCGCGAGGGTCCCTGCATCAGCATCCTCATGGAACGCCTCCAGGTCGACCACGAGACGGCGTTCCAGATGCTGGTGAAGTCTTTCCAGGACACGAACATGAAGCTGACCGCGGTCGCCACCTGGCTCACGGCCCAGATCGGCGCCCCAGCACCGGGCGACCGGACGGGCTCCGCCTGACGCCGGGCGATCGCCCAGCGTCCGGCGGGTGGTTGGAGCACACTGCTCCGGCATGACCGACAGCCGCGACACGGCGATCACCGCACTGCGCGAGGCCGCGGCCGCGCTCGGCGCGGGCCGGAAGGCCGACGGGGCCGACGGCCGGCTCCCCGACGACGAGCGCCCCGGCGTCGCCGGCGAGGTCGCGGCCGTCCTGGACGCCCTGATCGGCCTGCTCCGCTCGGTCGACCACTGGGTCGGGACGACGACGTCCGGGACGAGTGGGCTCGACCCCCTGCTCGCGCACCTCGCATCGGGGGCCACCCTCGCCCGCAGCGTGCAGGACCGCGGCCCCGGCTCCTGACGCCTCTCGAGCACGGCCCCAGTGATCCACCCTCGACGCCGCTCCGGTTCCGCGCGACCACTGGTGTGGGTGTCGCAGACCGCCGACACCAGGCTCGCGATCGTTGCCGAACGCTTCCTCGTCGAGGTCGGGCGCACCGACTTCGGGAGGGCCCCGCGGGAGTCGCTCACGCAGCTGCTCGACGGCCTGGGCCGCGCCCGCCCCCGCCGGGCTTCCTGACGGTTCCTGCTGGACTCGCGGCGCATCACTTGTACCGTGGACGAAACGATCGGTCCGGGAGGTGAGCCGCCGTGAGCACGACCCACTCCGACGACGAGCTGGTCGTCACCCTGCGGTGCGCCGCGCAGGACCTGCTCGACCGGCGCAGCATCAGGTACCTGGAGCGGACGCTCAGCGAGGTCGTCGCGGCCGCTGTCGAGATGGTGCCCGCCGCGACCGGCGGCGGCATCTCGCGCACCGAGGCCGGAACGGTCCGCTCGAGCCACGCCACCGACGACACCATCCACAAGCTCGACGAGCGCCAGTCCGAGCTCAACGAGGGCCCGTGCATCACCGCGGCCGACGACCCGCCGCGGCACGGGATCGTGGTGGCCGACGACCTCGACGGGGCCGACCGCGAGCGCTGGCCCCACTTCGCGTCGTTCGCCGTGGACCTCGGGTTCCGCTCTGTCCTCTCGACCCACCTCGCGAGCCGGCCCGGAGGGCCCCGGTCGGCGCTCAACCTCTACGCCGCCGAGCCCCACGCCTTCGACCACCACGCCCGCGGCATCGCCGGCATCTTCGCCGTGCAGGCCGCCACCCTGCTCTACGGCGCCGAGGAGGCCCAGCTGCTCGGCCGGGCCGTCGACAGCCGCGACGACATCGGGCAGGCCAAGGGCATCCTGATGGAGCGCTTCGCGATCGACGACGCCGAGGCGTTCCAGATGCTGGTGACGTCGTCGCAGAACACGAACATGAAGCTGGTGGACGTCGTCGGGTGGCTGCTCGGCGAGGCCCGCCAGCGCCGGCTCGCCCAGCGGACACCGTCCGGCACCGTGCCGGACCTCGACCTGTGACGCCTCGACGCGTCGCGGACCGGCGTTAGGGACCGCGCCCGATCGGGGAGCCCGCCCCGCGGTTCGCCTCGTGCGTCCCGTCGGGGCGGCTCGTCCCGGTTGACCACCCAGCCGAGGCGGGTCGTCGTCGGCCCCGCTCGCTGACCACGCCGCGCACGAAGCGCCCTGTCCCGGGATCGTGGTGCCGTGCCCACACCGAGGGTCCCGGAGCCCGTCGTCCCGCCCGGGGCCACCTCTCTCGCCGCCCGGCTGCGAGACCTCGCCAGGGCCGACCCGGACGCGCCGGCGGTGTCCGACGGCGACGCCCTCCTGACCCGGGCCGACCTCGAGGTCCGGACGAACCGGCTGGCCCGGGCCTTCGCGGGTCGGGGGGTCGGGCGCGGGGACCTGGTGTCGATCGCCCTCGGCAACGTCGTCGCCCACGTCGCCTGCTCGGTCGCGGCCTGGAAGGTCGGGGCGGTCCCGCAGCCGCTGTCGGCCCGCCTGCCCCCGGGGGAACGCGACGCCGTCCTCGAGGTCGCCGACCCGGCGCTCGTCGTCGGGCTGCCCGATCCCGGCCGGCCGTCCCTGACCGCCGAGGACGTCGACCGGGCGGCGACCGACGGCGAGGCCGCACCCCTGCCCGACGTCGTCGGGCCCTCCTGGAAGGCGCCCACCTCCGGGGGCAGCACCGGCCGACCGAAGGTGATCGTCGCCGGTGGGGCCGCCTGCACCGAGCACGTGCTGGCGCGCGCCGACGGGCTGCGGATCGACCGGGCGGGGGTGTTCCTGGCGACGGCGCCGCTGCACCACAACGCGCCGTACATGTTCTCGCTGATGGCCTTGCTGCAGGGCCACCACGTGGTGCTCATGCAGCGCTTCGACGCGGCCCGCACGCTGGAGCTGCTGGGCGAGCACGGCGTGACCTGGCTCTACCTGGTCCCGACGATGATGGGCCGGATGTTGCGCCTGCCCGACGCGGCGTGGGAGACCGCGGACCTGTCGAGCTTGCGGACCGCGCTGCACGTCGGCGCGCCGTGCCCGCCCGAGGTCAAGCGCGGCTGGCTGTCACGGCTGCCGGCGCCGGAGATCCTCGTGGAGCTGTACGCGGGGACCGAGTCGCAGGCGAGCGCGATGATCGACGGCCGGGAGTGGCTCGCGCACCCGGGGTCGGTCGGCCGGGTCACCCGCGGCGAGATGGCGGTGTGGGACGACGACGGGCACGTGTGCCCGCCCGGGGTCGTCGGCGAGCTGTGGATGCGCCCCGAGGGCCCGCCGACGTACTCCTACCTCGGGGCCTCGGCGCGCGCGGTCGACGGGTGGGAGTCCCTCGGCGACATGGGCTCGTTCGACGACGAGGGCTACCTGTACCTCGCGGACCGGCGGGCCGACATGATCGTCGTCGGGGGCGCGAACGTGTACCCCGGCCGAGGTGGAGGCGGCGCTGCTGGCGCACCCGGAGGTGGCCGACGCGGTCGTCGTCGGGGTGCCCGACGAGGACCTCGGGCGCGTGGTGCACGCGGTGGTCCAGCCGGTGGACGAGGCGGCGCCGGCGCTCGCCGAGCGGCTGGGCGTCGACCTCGCCGACCGGCTGTCCCGGCACAAGATCCCGCGGACCGTGGAGCTGGTCGACCACCCGCTGCGCGACGACGCGGGGACGGTGAGGCGAGGTGCGCTTCGCGCTCGTGAGCACTTTCCGGGGTCATAGACCCGGAAAATGCACACATGCCCGGAGGGCACCTATCGGGCGCCGCCCAAGCTGACGTCGCCGAACATGTTGCCGAGCTTGACCGACTCGCCGGGCTCCGGCGCGGTCCAGATCTTGTTGTTCCCGGCGTAGATCGCGACGTGGTAGATGCTGTTCGAGCCGCCCATGAACACCAGGTCGCCGGGCTGCGCCTGGCTCTTGCTGATGTGCTGCACGGCGTCGTACTGCTGCTGCGCCGTGCGGGGCAGGCTGATGCCCATCTTCTTGAACACGTAGGACGTGAATCCGGAGCAGTCGAACGAGCTCGGGCCGGTGGCGCCGTAGACGTAGGGCGTGCCCTCGAACGACGCGGCCGTGGAGACGATCCGGTCGCCGAGCGGACCGAGACCGGCCACGCTGCTCGCCGAGCTCGAGGCCTTCTTCGCCGCGCTGGCCTTCTGCGCCGCGGCCTTCTTCGCGGCGGCGGCCTGGTCGGCAGCAGCCTTCTTGGCGGCGTCGGCGGCCGGCGAGGTGTGCTTGACCGCGGGCGCGGCGGCCGGGGCGGTCGCCGCGATCGGGGTGACGGCGGCGCGCTGGGTGGGGACCGAGGCCGCGTGGGGGGAGTACGCGGTCAGGTTCGTCGCGGCGTGGGAGACGTCCGTGCTCGGGAACGAGAAGGCCCCGGTGGAGCCGGCGACGGCGGCGGCGCTCGCGGTGACGAGCGCGGCGGCGATCCCGGCGCGGGTGAGGGAGCTGTCGGTGAAGGAGCTGGGGAGGGACACCGGCAGGGACATCGGACCAGCGGTCGCGGCATGACGTCCGGGCATGGCGGCACTTTCTCGGTCGTCCACGACGCCTCGGGGTGCGTCGCTCCCGTCCTCGACCGCGATGCGGTTCCTGACCCGGTCCACCCCCTGGGGAGCGGGTCGCCGGACGGGCACGGCGACCCGGGCGTGGAGCCCGATCGACCCACCGGGAGGTGAGTTGCCGAGACCGTATCGAGACCTTTTCGTGATCCAAAGGGCCGCTTTCGGGGCAGTGGCGCGCCGGGCGGTCGGGTGGGTGGTCCTCGTGCGGACGACCGCCCGCCGCGATGTCCCCGACGCCGAGCGCCCGTGTGGCCCCCCGAGTACGGCCCTACGGAGCAGCAATCGGGGTGCTCGGCCCTCGCCGAGCGTCGTCGGCGGTCCGGGTGCGGGGGTGGTCTGCCCGGTTCCCGGCCGCCGGTCGTCGCGTCGGCGGGGCGGTGAGTCGTCCTCGAGCGTCGGCGGGCGGTCTGCCCTGGGCGCGTTCTGAGCGAGGGGCGCCTTTGCTCGATCCAGCCGACCGTGGGTGCCCTTCGCCGGATGCCGGACGGCTCGGGCTTTCCGAGCGAGGGGGCCCTTCGCTCGATCTATTCGACCGAGGGTGCCCTTCGCTCAGAACCGGCACCGGCTCGCCGCCGTCGGGACCCACCCGTCGTCGTCGGGATCGGCCGACGCTCCGCGGGCGAGGGGAGGATTCGGCCGCTCTACCGGCACGAGGGTTCCCCTCGCGCCGGGCAGGCGTCGTCGTTCGTCGACCTCCAGCGGGCGTCGCGAAGCGGGCGTCCGAGCGCGGCGGTCTACCGTGGCCGCGTGGCCGCCCAGGAGTCCGACGACACCGTCACGATCGAGATCGTGGAGACGCTCGACGACGCCGTCCGCGCCGCCGTCGAACGCCTCCTCCCGCAGCTCTCGCGCAGCGCGACGTTCTCCGAGCAGACGCTCGCGTGGGTGGTCGCGCACGAGGCGACGACGCTGTTCGTCGCCAAGGTCGGCGGCGACGTCGTCGGGGCCCTGACGCTCGTGATGTACCCGCTCCCGACGGGGCTGCGGGCGCACGTCGACGACGTGGTGGTCGACGACGCCGTGCGCGGGCGCGGGGTGGGGGAGGCGCTCGTGCGTGCCGGGGTCGACCGCGCCGTCGAGGTGGGCGCGCGCACCGTCGACCTCACGTCGCGCCCCTCGCGGGAGTCGGCGATCCGGCTCTACGAGCGGGTCGGGTTCGTCCGGCGCGACTCCACGCTCTTCCGCTGGACGCCTCCGGGCGACGAGGCCTGAGGCAGGGGAATAGCGTCCGCGCCATGACCGATCTCCCCGCGGCGGACGCGAAGGACTGGGGCGGGCGACTCCCGCGCAACGAGACGCTGGACCTCGACGACGACCAGCGCGCCGTGTCGGAGCAGATCCGGGACCGCAGCACGCGCTGGGCCGAGCGCTCGGGCTTCGCGCCGACCGACGACCAGGGCGGGCTCCTCGGCCCGTTCAACGCGTTCGTGCTCCGGCCCGGCCAGGCCCGGGGCTTCAACCAGTGGGTGCAGCACGACCAGAAGCACTCGTCGCTGCCGGCGCAGGTCCGCGAGGTCGTGATCCTCACGGTCGGGCTCGCCTGGGGCGCGGACTACGAGATCTACGCGCACGTCGCGGTCGGCCGGTCCGTCGGGCTGTCCGAGACGGTGATCGCCGGCCTGCGCTCGGGCTCGACCGAGGGCTTCACCCACCACGAGACCACCGCGCACCGGTTCACCGACCAGCTGGTGCGCACCCACCGCGTCGACGACGCCACGTACGCGGCGGCCGAGGAGGCCTTCGGGCGCGACGGGGTGCTCGACATGGTGCACCTGATCGGGATGTACCTCGCGACGTCGGCGCTGCTCAACGCGTTCGAGGTTCCTGCTCCTTAGCGGTGCCCGTGGGCATGTGAGCACTTTCCGGGGCTATAGCCCCGGAAAGTGCTCACATGCCCGAAGGGCACCCAGGAGTTCCGGCTCGCGGCCACGGAGACACCGGGCCGCGGCCCGCGTCAGCGCGGCGAACAGAAGGCTCCCGACGACGAGGGCGGCCGGGACGCCCGCCCAGTCCAGCGGCACGTCGCCGGTGAGGGTGCCCGCGAGGAGCACCGCCGCGGCCGGTGCCGCCGTCAGCGCCGTCGCGTAGAGGCAGAGCTGGACCTTGACCGAGTAGGCCGGGGTCGGGCCGCCGGTCGCGTCCAGGGGGAGCGGGAGCCGAGCGGAGGCGTAGGCCATCACGCCGGCACCTCCGAGCAGCAGCGCCGGGGTGAGCGCCGCGACCCACGGCCACGCCCACTCCTGGCCCGAGACCGCCGTCCCGACGACCCCCGCGACGACCGCCACCGGCCCGGTGACGACGAGCCACGCGAGCTGCCGCCCTCGCAGGTCCGGGCCGCTGCTGTGCGGGGCGAGCAGCGTCGACCAGACCGCGGTGCCGTCGTGCCCGTACAGGTTGCTCGCGCACGCCGCGGTGATCACCGTCCAGAGCAGCCCCCCGAAGGGCAGCAGCGCCGTCGTCGCCGACGTGCTCGCGGGCAGCAGGGCCGTGCCCGCGCTGACCACGAGTGCGATGAGCAGGCAGGTCAGCCGCAGCGGGTCGCGCACCCAGAGCCGCAGTTCCTTCGCGACGACGGCGCC